>CALLKH010000144.1 GCA_938008425.1 uncultured Planctomycetaceae bacterium
TCACGCTCCGCGGACGGAGTGCCTTGACTTCTCACTTCATATAGGTGGCACCCGGCACGATCGGACCGGAATCAGGGTCCGAGGGATCAAGGGGAAGGACACGGGAAGGATGCCCGGAGGAGTGGGTACGAGATGGGAATCTCGTACCAGTAGGCGGTGACAACGGATTTTGCAACAACTGCAAAAGCTGTGGCACCGCTTAACTCGCGTATTTTCAGCAGCTTACATCAGAATTTGAAAAAAAGGCGATTTTGCATGAATCGGGCAAATTGCAAGAATCCAGAACGATTTTTGCATGACGCCTTTTCGTCGCCGCGCCTAACTCTTGTATTTGTTTGGAGTTAGGCGACGGTCGAAAATGGGGCGCGCGGCAGCCCGCGCGCACGCGCGCGGGGGGTGTCAGACCGTTCGCATGAATTCTCGCCCGATTGCACGAATGCTCATGGCGGGCCGTTCCTTCTTATAAGGTCACCGGCTGGCGGCGTCTATCGCCGCGAGCGATGATTCGAACCGCTGCTTCAGACGGGGGTACCCACCGACGATCTCGCCCACCGTCACAGGCCGCTCGCCTGGGGGGAAGGCGATGTCCGGATTCAGAGCTTGCAACTCGCGATGTCTCATTTCGATTTGCTGAAGCATCCTCACTACCCGGTCAATCTCGTCTAGCTTGAAGGCCCTCATCTGGGTGGATGATAACGCCTGCTCGATGCTCTTCAGGATGTTGGGCGGCAGGTTTTTCCTTATCGTCTTGATTTCTTCGAAGGTCTCATCCCGCCTCCGGGCGACCTCTTCTACTAATGAAATCCGCGACGCGGACGACAGCTTCAAGCCATGCTGAATCGGAGGCCAACTATCGTCGCCCCAGAGCCATGCCACGTCGACAGCTAGCGCTTTGGCGATAGCAACAGCCGTCCGAACGCGAGGCTCGCGCTCTCCGCTCGCCGCGTAGGCAACGCTACGCTGATTCACTCCGGCCTGCCGAGCGAGTTCGGACTGTGACCAGCCCCGATCGATCAGTAACTTCTGGATTTTCTCGTCCGATTTCACGCTCGGAATACTACTGACCTTCGAGATTCTGGGCGAGATTCTTGAACAAAATGAGTGTTTTTTCCTAAAATAGGCTAGACAGAACCAATAACGTTCTAGTATCTTGCTCGTCATTACTAAGGACGGCCAAGGATGGCGGCGATTCGAGTCAACTTAGATTCCGACCGGCTGCGGTCAGCGATGATTGACGCAGAAATAGGACAGTGCGAGCTGGTCCGCGCTTCCGGCATTTCTAACCCCACCGCGAGACGGGCATTCAAAGGCGAGCCCGTCGCCATTCGGTCTGCTCGTGCCGTCGCAAAGGCACTGGGTAAGTCAGTCCGCGATTTGATGCGCGAGGGCAGCAAATGACACCGGGCGAGAAAATTAGGCGACTTCTGGTGGAATCGCGCCGCTCGCAGCGATGGCTGGCCGGTCGTGTTCGAATGAGCGCGAACGCAATGAACAAGATCATTGCTGGCGGTGATACTTCGGTTCAGTTCGGAATTCGAATCTCAAACGTACTCGACGTGTCGACGGACTGGCTTTGGTCCGACGCCGATTGGCCGGAAGCCGGGCCAGCGCAATCCGCCGACTCCCCGCGCCAAATCGTCAAGATCGTAACGACCGTGACGGAGACCTACTTCGAATGACTCCGGGTGAGAAAATCAAGCGGCTGCTCTCTGACGCGCGAAGATCGACGTCATGGCTCGCGAGGCGCGCCGGTGTCAGCGGTACGGCAATAGGTCGAGTCGTGAAGGGTGGAAGCACTGCGGTCGAAATCGCGCTTCGCATCACCGACGCCTTGTGCGTCGACGTTCGGTGGCTCTGGTCCGACGCCGATTGGCCGGAAGCCGGGCCGGTTCAATCCGCCGACTCTCCGCGCCGAATCGTCAAGACCGTAACGACCGTCACGGAGACCTATTTCGAATGACGCCGGGCGAGAAAATCCGGGTTCTGATTTCGATTCGCAAGGCCTCGATGCGATCCCTGTCGGACCGCACCGGCATTCCGATCAGCACCGTTCGCGCGGTCATCAATGACGGGCGGATTCTCAAGGGGTGCCGCGCCGCGACATTCTCGACGGCGCTCGGCGTTGACCCTGACTGGCTCTGGTCCGATCGGGACTGGGACACGGTTCTCGGCGAGAGAAACGCCGACGACGCCCGGCCGGAAGGGGTTCGAGCGGGCGTCGAAGGCCGCTCGCGGGGGCTTGAAACGGCAGAGGACTACGCTGAATTCAAGCGGTTCGAAGCGTTCATCGCCGCTCGTAATCAGGTGAACGGAGTGCAGGGACTGTGACACCCGGCGAGAAAATCAATCGCCTGATGAGCGAGCGAAGATTTACGGTGGCGGCGCTAGCCGACCGCGCCGGCATGTCAAAGGAACATCTCTCCGCAATGCGGCGAGGTGAAAGGAAAATCGGGCCGTCCGTGACGATCGCCATCGGCATCGCGGACGCCCTTGGGGTTGACGTTCGATGGCTTTGGACCGATGCGGACTGGCCGCCGGTCGATGCAGTCAAACGATGAAAGGGGCCGCACTATGATCGCAACACGCGAACAGAAAATGAACGGACGGTCGCGAGCGCCGCGCCGCGATGCAAAGTCGACGCGGACGCAGTCGACTCGGCAATCCGATGAACGGCGTAGCGCTGTCACCGTCGGCGCGTTCTCGTTCCAGGTACCGCCGACCGGCGACGCGGAGCTTGACGACTTCCGCGTCCGGATTCTCAAAACCTTCAAGGGGACCGGGCCTGAGAATGCCGTCCGCGTCGGAGTATTATGCGAGGTTCTCGAAATCCCTTGTGGCGGCGTCGCTGACATCGTGGCGGGTCTGAAATCTCAAGGCTTTCCGATCGAACCGCTGACGACGACCAGGAACGGGCAGGCCGTGGAGTCATACTATGTCGCCCACGGATCGCTTGACAAGGTCGGCGACGCGGACGGCGACCTCGCATCGCGAATTGTCGCGCTCATTCGGGACCACGGCGCGTACTGCCCCAAGACCTCGATGGCGATCGATCTGATTCAGGAGTTAATCGGCGACGCGACGAGCGAGCAGATTGCCGCCGCTTTGCACTGTTTCACCGGCGTCGACTTCGTTATCGTCCGGGCGATCGAGCTGAAGCACCGCGAGCACCGCGAGCACCGCGACTGTTACTACATGATACAGACGCGGGCCGGGCTGGGCCGCTATCTTCGTGAACTCCGGCAACAGCTTGCCGATCTGGCGGATGAACGGAAGGCATTCGAAGGCGCTTGGAAGTATCTGGCGGAAGTGTGACACCCATACGAAGGGTGGTGAAAAGTAGAAAAAAATACTTATTGAGATCGCGGGACTTGAGGACGAGCGGATGGCACCAGCATGAAGCGGACGGCCCGAAAATCAGTGCTGGAAGTGTCGGCTGACCCAAGCCGGGCCGTCCGCGCCTTTTGTCTTGTCTCCTTGTTCGCAGGGCGTCCAAGCCCTGTGGATGTGGTTAAACCCTTTGCTGTTGCCGGGTCGGTTTCGCGGGCGGCCCCTTCGAAATCGGCTCGGCGGCGGCGAGGGCTTTTGGCGGTTGAACGGAATTCCTTCAAGGATGAGAGGATTTTGACATGGCGGTCATCAATACGGGGCTTGTTGAGGCGGGGCTAAAGAGCGAGTTTTTCGCTCGGTATGATGAGATTCCGGGCGCATACCAGCGGCTGGCGACGCGGGTCGTCAGCACGAAGGATGGCGAGAAATACAATTTTCTCGGCACTGTCCCGCAAATGCGGGAGTGGGGAAACGGCCGACTCGCTCGCGGGCTTCGATCCGAAAGCTACTCAGTCGAGAATCAGAAATACGAGACGACGATCGAAGTCGACCGAGACGAAATCGACGACGATCAGACCGGACAGATTCGCATCCGTGTCGCCGAAATGGCACATCGGGCGGCGACGCACAAGGATCGACTGATTTCCGAACTGCTTATTAACGGCGAATCGGCCGGATATCACTCCTACGACGGCGTTCCCTTCATCAGTGACGCGCATGTGTCCGGCGACAGCGGCGCGCAGTCCAACAAGCTCACCTATGACGCGGCCGCCCCAGACGCGCCGACTGTATCTGAATTTCGGGCCGCGCTGGCTCAGGCTATGGCCGCGATGATGGCATTCAAGGATGACCAGGGCGAACCGATGGTTGTTCGGAGTACGGATTTCATCATCGTCACCGCGCCACAGCTTCACTTCACGGCCCGCGAAGTCGTGTCCGCGACGCTCTTCGAAAACACCAACAATACGTTCAAGATGGCGGCGGACCCGATCGTACTGCCGTGGCTCACCGACGCTAGCAAGTGGTATCTCTGCCACGTCGGTGCCCCTATTCGGCCGTTCGTGTTCCAGGATCGAATGCCAATCGAATTCGGCGCGCAGGAGGAAGACAGTTCCGAAGGCTTCAAGAATGAGAGATTCCTCTACGGCGTTCGGGCTCGCTACGCGATGGCCTACGGCTACTGGCAATACTGCGTCCGAACCGACTTCATCTGATTCAGGCGCTTAGTGAATCGGTCAGTCGCAACTAGTGGAGGCAAGGCTAGGGTGGCAAAAGGTCGGCACACAGTTCGCGCGTCATTTCGGGTGTTGGACCTTGCTTTGGTCCCGAGTGAGATTCTCATTTGCCCGGCCGGAAGGGTGGCAAACGCGAACCGTAATGTTTTCTTCATGGATGAAAAGGCGGCGCGTATCACGATCCGCTTTTTTGTGCATCACGGGGTTGACATACCGGTCGACTGGGAGCATCAGTCAGAGCACCCTGACCTTGAAAAGCCGGGCGGGCGAGCCCCGGCCGCTGGATGGATCCGCTCGCTCAAGTGGAAGCCGGGCGAGGGTCTCTTTGGCGTTGTGGACTGGACGCCGCAGGGTGCCAAAGACGTAGCACAACGGAGCTATCGCTATGTGTCGCCCGTTCTGTACTCGCGACATTGGGACTCACGAGTAGTCGCCATTGTTTCGGTCGGTCTCACCAACAATCCAGCGATTCATGGGATTCGCCCGTTGACCAACAAGAGACGCTATCTCACGGAGAAACTAGGTATGGACCTGAAAGCACAACTCACAGTTCTTCTCGGCCTGCCGGAAGACGCCTCGGATGAAATGGTCGTCAAGACTGTCCAAGACATGATTGAAGCTGACGTTCCGGAAGGGGCGGGCGAGCCGCAAGGAACGGCGAAATCTTCATCCCGATTCGTTCGCCGCGAAGAGTTCGATACGATTTCGAAGCGGGCAGGCGACGCCGAACGCGAGCTTCGGACAGTCAAATGCCGCGCGTTCATCGAGGAAGGCATGAATGCCGGGAAGATCACCCAGCACAAGATTCCGTGGTGGGAATCATTCTTCGCTCGCGACCCCGCAGCCGCGGATGAGTTTATCAAAGAGGCCCCGGTAGTTGCACCGTTGCCGGGCCGCATCGTCCAGAACAGCCAAGGCGTGGTCAAAGGAGCATACGCCGGAGAGCGCGGCACGGTCATATCGAGCGCTCAAATCTACTTCAGGTCTCATCGCGACGCCCTGGGCAAGTTCACGGATGAGCGCAGCTATATCGATGGACAACTGGTCCAGAGTAGCCTGCAAAGGCTGTCAGAAGACGAGGTGTCGAAGCTCGGCCTGCAAACGGTTAAGTAGTTCTAGCTCGTTGACGAATGTAAGTGGGAGTGACCCAGTGCGAGAACAGTCATTCAAAGAGCGGCTCGCCGACGCTAACGGGCGACAGCGATTGCATCAGTCCGAGACGACCGACCTGCTCGAACACATGTTTGAAGTCCGCGACCTGGCTAAAGTCGCCGGGCTTCCCTTCGATGTCGTTGCGGGGCTGTCGCCGTACATCTACGCGGCGCTGATGAGGCACTTTGACCGCGAGTTCAGGGAATTGCGAGTCGAACTTGTCGCCGTGGCGGGCGAGCGTCGGAAGTCGAATCGATAACCGGCTTGGTGAACAATGGCCAGCAATCTCACATTCGGGATTGAAATCAGGGCGTATGACCAGACGCAGGCACCGCTGCGCTCAGCGCTGGGCGGATTCACCGGGTTCGCTCAGAAGCTGAACGGCCTCGCGGCCAAGTCATTCGGTGCATTGAAGGGCGGCCTGAGCTTTCTTCGCGATTTGAGATTCGGCGGCGGTGCCGTCATACAGGGCCTAACGGCGGTCGCACGCGGAATCGATCAGCTGATAGACCGCGGCTCGAAAATGTCCGTGACCCGGCAGTCTTTCGAGTCGCTCACCAAGGCCATGCCCCACCAAGCGGCGGTGCTCGCGAAGAGCTTCGTTGATGCCAGCAATGGAACACTGACCCTTCGCCGCGCGATGGAATTGACCAATCGCGCTATCGCCAGCGGGATCAATGTCACGCGCGACCTGCCGACGATTCTCGACTTCGCGAGCAAAAAGGCGATTACGACGGGCACGTCGTTTGACACGGCCTCTGAGCAACTTATCACCGGCCTTGCCCGGATGTCGGCCGCGTGGCTTGACAACTTCGGTATTCTGAATGACGGCCTGGACGGCGTGAAGCGCACGTTTGATTCACTGAACGGCAAGGGCGCGTTCGAGGGCCTGACGCCGGCCGCGCAAAAGGCCGAGTTCATCCGGCAGGCGATGATGGATATCGCCCGGCAACAGAAACAGATTGGCATCTCAGGCCGGGAGACGGCCTTTCAGTACGCTCGAATCAAGAACCACGTCACCAACGCGGTTGACGGGCTTTCCGAGGCAATCGCCGCGAGCGATTCGTTTCGGACGGCGCTAGAGAGCGTCAACGTCGTAATCGAGGGCATCAAAGAGCACATCTCCGGCAACGGTTCGTTCTGGCAGATTTTCCTGGGCAAGGGGAAAAGCGGCGGGCTTGTTGGCATCATCGGCGGCGTGTTCGAAGATATGGGAATGCTCGCCGCGCGTGGTTTCATCAAGGTCTTTCAATCCACGATCGATTCGATTACGGGGTTGCTCACCAAGGCGGGCATCGGCGGAGACGCGGCCGCCCTGGCGAGTTCGGGCGGCGGCGCGGGCGGCGATGCGACCCCCTGGCGATTCAAAGTCGGTAACTTCCTGATCGAATCGTCACTGCCGCGATGGTGGCAGTTGTGGAAGAAAGGCGCGGGGCTGGGTAGCGATCTCGGCGACGGCGGAAACGGCGGCCCCGGCGAGATCGGCGGCATTCCGTTCCCGTCGGGCGGCGGCTTTGGCGAGCCATCGGCGGGAGTCTTCCCGGCGACGTGGCGGGCGGTGCAACGATTCAGAAACGACTTCGCACAGAATCCGAGGGACGCCAGCGGGAAAGTCATTCCGCCCTGGCTGCTGGATCGGGTGAAGGATGCTCCGCTCACCGAAAAGGGCGTGAGCGACCGCCTGGGCGAGCGAAACCTCATCGACCGTGAAATCAGAAAGCGAGAAGCGCAGGCCCGTCGCGACGCCAGAGTCATGGCGGCGCGTCAAGTGCAGGAGGCGCGGAAGGCCGGGTATGATATCGACCGTGAGATGGTCGAAAAGGAAATCCGCGATCGGCTGATTGACGAGCGGACGGCGGAACTTCGAAACCGCAGAAGCAAGACCGAGGAAGAGGTTGCGCGAACGTATGAATGGCTCATGCGGCGGGCTGGTGCCAAACCAAAGGCGGGCGATGCGGCCGCCGCGCAAGCGCAGGGCGGGCCGGGCGACTTCCTGGACCAACTCTCGAAATTGGCAGCATCCGAGTTTAGAGAGGTTAAGAAGCTCCTTCAGGAAGCGATTGCCACCGGCGAAAAGATTGTAAAAGAAGTCGGCTCGGCATCCGAGAGCGGAGAGGTGAAGAAACTCCTTCGGGATGTGGTAAGTGCGGGGGATTCAATTGCGAGGCAGCTTGGGAATGGCGCTCGACGGCTCAATTTATTGGGCGGGCGCGGCCCGTAGAGCGTCAGAGGCGTGACACATTTTAGGAGAATCGACGATGAAACTGGACTTTGGAGTTTTTCACGACCCGATCGGAATCGATCTGGGCGGCGACAAGCCCGTTAAGTTCTACGCCCGATGGATGACGGCGACGGAGCGCATGCGGGCGGTGCAGTTGTTCAACGGGAGCACGATGGACCAGTGCATGGAGTTTGTGTTCAACCTGATACAGAGGGTTGAATCGCTCTTCGACGCGAAGACCGGCCGGGAGATCGACATCAGTCATGTGTCGATCATTCCGGGGCGTGACAGCGAAGTGCCGGTTCTGGATATGGCGCTGGGCCGGATTCCCTTTGCAAAGCAGGTTGAGCTATTCGGCTGCCTCTTGGCGATCAACGGCGTCAACTACGGGCCGATCAAGATGATGCTGGGGGAGTTCCTCAGTGCGGCGGAACTCAAGCGGGTGGAATCGCTACTCGGCCCTTTGTCGAGAGCGCCAAGCGGCACGGCGGTCGAATCGTCGCCAAGCTGATTCACGCCCGCAATCTGTCGATTGTGGTGCTGGGGAATTACTCGTGTGACCTGCTGGAGCTTCCGGCCGTTGCCTACGACGATCTATGCGAGCTTATCGTTGCCAGAGATCGCTGGGTGTTCTTGCACGACCCCTACAAGTAGCGCTCGCCCTGGGCGATTTGCGGCCCGCTGGAATGGATTCTAGCGAGGCCGTCGAACGGCCTTCGAACCAGAGTCGAGGGCGGCTCGACGGCCCCGCAAAAGCGAGGCGTCGGACAATACGGGCGAAGCAGCGAGCGACCACCTCACGGATGGCCGCTCTTTCCCTGCGCGGGGTTTTCATGCAAAATCGATGGCACGTGATGCAAAATCGATTGGCGCGCACTAACCAGCGGGTGAAAGAATGAGGGGGCGGCCAACCAGTCCAGTCCCCTTTTTTCATTTATCATTTTTCACTTTTCATTTGGCATTCACCCCGCCGTCTCATGGCCACGCGTTGCCGATTCTCAGATCGCGGACCTCGATCGTCTCTCCCCAGATCTCTTCGAGATCGGTGGTTCGCTTCGCCGCCGCGGCGCTGGGTTCGAGGATGAGGTCGGCGCGGCCGCCCGGGATGGTGATGCCGTCGGGCAGGTCGAACACGTGGCTGAACTCAGTCGGGTAACGGCCGGGGCGCACGATCATCGAACCCAGCGGGATGAGTTGACCTTCGAATCGGATCGAAGCGTCGGCCGCGATCGCCACAACCATCGCGCTCTCCACACCCATCGCGACCGGTCGATGCTCCAGAACGATCTGGTTCGGCGCGCGGCTGAAGCCTTCGGGGTCGAGTCGAAACTCGATGGTCGGTCGCCGGGCGGCGTCGCGAATCAGGCGGATCGGCTGCGTGCCCGCGGGGACCATTTCGAAGTCCGCGGAGTGCAATTCCTGCCATTCGAGAACCGAACCCTGGCCTTCGCCCGAGCTGCCGCCTTCCTGGTATTCAAGCACACGGTGTTGCACCTGCATGTGCGCCGTCAGCTTTCGCGGGCCGCCCCGTGCCAGCTCCTCGGCGCTGTAGGGGAGCAGCGAACTGGAGGAGCCGCCCAGTCCGCTCAGGCTCCCCGATGTGCTCGATTCTCCCTCGCCCGGCGGAAACTCGCCCGGAATCGCGAACCGGCCGAACCTCAGGTGCTCAATCAAGCGGCTCTGCCGGGCACGCCCGCCCGGAAGTCTGGTCAGCGTCCAGGGCGCCCGCTCGCCGAGTTCCACCTTGCTTCGCACGGTCCATTCAACCGTGTTTTCCGCCGCCTGCCGCGCGTAGGTGCGCCAGTCTTCGTCTGAGACGTTTCCGTTGACACGCTCCTCCTCGATGATGTCGCCCCAGTCGGGATTCCAGGGCCGAGTGCGATCCCCCTGGATCTTCAGCGCCAGGGCGATGAGCGACTGCATTTCGTCCTTGAGGAGGCGGCCGGCGCGCCGGCGGCGCTGGATCGATTCGATGGCAGACGTGGCGTCGGCCCCGTTCAATTCGGCCGCGTGTGACAACAGATCATTGAACGGGGGATTGTCGTCGTCCGACACACACTTGGCCGTGACGTGAATCTCCTCCCCCCAGATTTCCGTTATGTCCTCGAATCTCTGAATTGCCAGAATGCGGTTGGGGCGCAGAACGAGTTCAAACTCTCCGTCAGGTGGCCGCGAATGGGTGTTGAGAGGTACGGTCTGTTTCCAACCGTATCTCGCGAACTGGGCGTCGATCACAACACGTCCGAGCAGATTCCACTCGGCGTCGTTCCGAACGAGGACGTCGGCGGCGATCGGCGTCGGATTCGCGCTGGGCTTGCAGTTGATCTCGATCATCCATGGCTCGAGATTGCGGGTGGGCATTCCTGCCTTGACTTCGAGTTCGGGCCGCCGTGCCGGCTCTACCACCAGATCGATCTTGATGGAATCTTGGGGGACCAGCTCGAATTCCGATTCAAACTCCACCTGCTCTTCGTGAAGCGGCAGCTTCCATCCCTCGCCTTCTCGCTGAGCGTCGTAAGTCACCTTGACGACCATGGCGGCCTTGACCGTCAGCTTGCGCGGTCCGCCGAACGCCAATTGCTCGGGGTCGAACGGCAGCGTCGTCCGCAGCTTCCCTCTCGGGGAAAACTTGTAGCCGCCGCCGCGGATTTCGTTCTTGAGACTGTCGTCAATCTCAAATCTTGTAAATTCGTGTTCGAAATTCAGTCTTGTGATGAAATAGCAACGACAATTTACCGTCAATTGGCTCCATACTGCCTGCCCCACCTCGTTTGGTGTCTTGACCGTCCAGCTGAACGCATTCGCAACGGCCTGTCGCGCGTACCGCTTCATCTCCTCGTCCGTGACCATGCCCAAGTCCCGCTCCGTCTCGATGAAATCACCCCATTCGCTGATCCACGCCCGTGTTGGATCGCCCTGAAGGTCGAGCGCGAAGGTGATCAGCCGTCGAACCTGCGAGTCGCTCAGTTTTCCCCAGCCGCGGCGTCGGAAGAGTTCCTTCATCGCGGCGTTTGCACTCGTCGTCCCCGTCGGCCCGGCCTCGGAGACGAGCCATGCGAAAGGCTTGTACCGGTTCCAGTCGACCTGGCTGAACGCGCCTCGCATCCAGAAGGCTTCGATGGAAATGCCGATGACGACCAGCAGGGTGCCGGTCCAGATCAGCCCGCGTCGCCGCTGAATGACGCCGACGCGCTGGCCGCCCGCGCGGCGGAAGTCGCCGCCGCACTCGGGGCAGAGCGACGTCTCCTCGGGCAAGCCCTGGAGCTCGTAGCCGCAGCCCGCGCAGATCGGCCGCTCATGCAGCCGCCGGCCGCGTAGGCCTTTCCCCACGAGCAGCAGCCCGGGGAGGATGAACAACACTCCGATGACGACGATAGCAGTCATGACCGGCCCTGTCCGATTGGATTCCCTGAATGAATCTCAGTATGCGTCCCGACGTGGCGGCTGATTGTATCCGAAGGGCCGGGGCAGAGTGAAGGACACGGGAAAGATTCCCGGAGGAGTGGGTACGAGATGGGAATCTCGTACCAGCGGGATTCCCGTAGGAGTGGGTGCGAGATGGAAATCTCTTACCAGCGGAGACGTGACGCCGGGTTCGAAGACATGGCGACGCGAACGGCCGTCGCCATGAAGATATATGAAACGGGGCGTCCT
>CALLKH010000145.1 GCA_938008425.1 uncultured Planctomycetaceae bacterium
ACAGGGCGATGATTTCGCTCTCACGCTAAGAGCAATGCCGGCATCGAAACGTCAGGGGGCCGATGGCTGCGTGGTGGCGGAATCCTGATGGTGAGTCCCGACAAATCCCGGGAGTTGAAACGCTCGCCCCTCGTTGATGTGCTCGATCATCCTCGTCACGACCTGGTGCACGAGGGAATTAACCCTGGCCGGCGGATACCCAAGCCTGGCGAATGGCAAAATCGAGCCTTCGCCGCGATGACACTGCGAACAGGCGACTGGTTCATCCCGCCTCAGCGGATGAATCTGCTCGAGCAGCTTTTCACGGTCGCTCTGACTCAGCGAATCCTTCGTTCGCAGAAACTGTTCGACCACCAGATCCGTTTCCGGGTGCGCCAGAATCGGCTGCCCTGACGATCGGTCTCGAACCGCGAGCTTGGCGCCATACTCTCCGCGGAAGTATTTCGGCAGTGTATTACGCGCCGCTTCCACCAGCTTGGTGAACGCGGAGCTCTCCGGCCTGACCGCCGCGAGATGCTCCGCCAGCTCGCGCAGCGCGCGGGGTGAGTGCGCCTCTTTTGCGGCGGCGCGAATGAGCCCCACGAGTTCGCGCTGAATCGCCGCGTCCGGCTTCTCCAGGCGAGCCCGCGCATCCTCAGATGTGAGCGCGTCATAAGCCCTGATGATCGAAGGCGCCTCGCGAGGCCGGCCGTCGGAAAGGTCGTACCAGACCAGATCAAGCGGCTCCCTCTCCGACTTCATATGGCAGACGCCGCAGTGCATGCTCGTCGCATGCATGTTCAGAAAGGCCCGCACTTCCTTGTGCTCGGAATGCGGCAACGGCGCGTGACAGCCGCTTCGGGCGCAGTCATTGAAGACATCCGGCTGAATCCACGAGTCCAGCCGGTGATAATGCGCCAGCGGAGCGCGGGGCGATTCCGTCGCCTCCAGCGCCCCCCACGCCTCGCGCTCGGTGTCGAGCGATTCCCGGTCGAGCCGGGTCGGAAGCTGGGAGATCTGCGCCGGCACCTCCGAGGGATACAGGAGTGACACCAGAAGATAGCTGACCGAGCGCCAGGTGAGCCAGCCGATGAGCAGAATCAGCGCCGCGGCATAGACCCTCGCGAACGACGATCGAACCAGCCGCCAGGCAAGGCGCGGCAGTAATCTCGACCATTGGCCGATCTTGACGAAGGCGGTCTTAGCCATGGCTCGCCTCCGAATTCGCTGCTCCACCGATGCCCAGTTCGCGCGCCACTTCGTCCACCATGTCGCCATGTTCCTCCGCGAGCTTGGCGATCGGCGTCTCGCCGGTCAGCGTCGCCCGCGAGAG
Source organism: uncultured Planctomycetaceae bacterium (assembly GCA_938008425.1). Lineage (GTDB taxonomy): Bacteria > Planctomycetota > Phycisphaerae > UBA1845 > UTPLA1 > JADJRI01. Next base: position 1,313 of record CALLKH010000145.1, read on the forward strand.
CGGAAAGACCTTCGGCGCGAGAATGACGTTGTAGATGTGCAGAATGCCGACGTGAATCAGCGCCAGAAACGCCTCATAAGTGTGTGCGATCGTGGCCAGATTGAGCGCCCGGCCGCTGAGAAACTGCGAACTCACCTGTTCACCCCAGAGTAGTCCGCCCGTGACGCCGAGCAGAATGGTGCCCCAGAAGACGCCGAGATATTCAAATTTCTCCGCCGGGCTGAATCGACCGAATGTCGGCCGCTCCTTTTTCATGAACAGCAGATAGGCGAAGAGCTCCATCGTCTTTCGAAGATCGGTCGGTGTGATCCACAGCGGCAGTGAATACAGCGCGTCCACCCACCTCTTGCGGCCGTCCGCGTCGGCCGTTCTTCGAAGGCGGCGGACATACTCGACCACGATCTCGACGAGATGAATCAGGAATCCGAGGACCAGCAGGATGCCCGCCCAATGGTGTACGACACGGGCGATCGAGAGCCCGCCGAAGAGATCGATCAGCATCGCGGCCCAGGCGCGTTCGGGGAACTTGAGCGGAAAACCGGTGAGCACGAGCAGCGTGAAAAGGATGCTCAGGATCCAGTGTTCAACCCGATGCATCGGCGCGATTCGTTTGAGCTTCTTCGCGCCGCGCGGGTGCCGCATGATCGAGAGAGCAAGATCGCGCGAACGACGATCCGCGTGGTGCTCCCGTCCCGCGACGCCCTGCAGCAGATCGAGCAGAACAATCATCGCCGACGGGCCGAATGTGAAGACCGTCAGAAGAATGAAGATCGCCGCCAAAATGAATTCCGCGCTGCCCTGGGCCGTCGGAATGTCGAGATGCACCGCGTTCTCGCCGATCATCTTCGATGCGCCGGGATGACAGGCGGTGCTGCGGCACGAATCGGCGACATTCGCGACGTTGACGCTGGAGCGGGGATTCTCCCGGCCGAGCATCAGATGGGCATTCTCACCGGCCGACACATGGCACGAAATGCAGCTGGCGGTTGACTTGTCGCCGAGCAGCGCCGCCTTCCCGTGAAAGCTTCGAACGTAACTTGCCACCGTGTTGGACAACTCGTGTTCCTGAAGCACGAGCGGGTCGGCATGGCAGACGGCGCAGACCTGCGCGACTTCGAGCGTGCTTCTGGCCGGCTGAAAGCGCGAGGCGATATGGCGCGTGTAATACTCGATGTCCACCGGGACTTTTTCGACGTGACAAACGTCGCAGCGGTCGAAGATGTGCGAACTCACCTCGCTGAAAAGGGGAAAGACCGCGGTCGGATCGCGAAAGAGCGGTTCGTCATGGCAATAGAGGCACTGCGCCTGTCCCGGTTCGAGAAGCGGTCCGCCCGAGAAATTCACCCTGGCCAGCGCTTCGGGGGAGTGAGCACTCTGCTCCAGCATGGGCGGAATATTGTCGTGGCTGAACTCGCGGGCAAGCCCGGTCGTGCTTCCCAGGTGACACTGGCGCGTGCAATCGACGGGTGTTGACGGCGCGTGGGGAATGGAGCCGACTTCGGCATGCTCATGGCAGTCGGTGCAGGCGAGTCGCGCATGCGGCCCGAGTCGATGCTCGCCGTAATCCGGGTTCGTGAAAAAAAGTCGAACGCGCGATGTTTCCTCGTCGAACCGGCTCAGGCCGCGGTACTGGTGGCACAGAAGACAATTATCAGGATCGTCGGCTCGAAGAATCTGAATGGGCGCTAAGACGACCAAAACGATCGGAAGCATCAGGACGGCGATGAGATTTTGAGGTTGGCGTCGTGGAACCGTCATTCAAAGACTCACTCCATCCATAATATATCGTCGTGGAGCTGTGGAATAGTCCGCAATCTCATCGGCATTCCGCGCACCGATGGCGCCCATCCACTGACGCCATCGTGCCGAGTAGACTTTTAAATGCAAGAATAACTTTGCCAAGTACAGGTCTCCAGCGGTACTATGTTGCTGTTTGTGTCGCATCTCGTGCGGATGAATCCGCTGACTTACTCTGAAGCATAGCGCCGGCGTTACTGCAAGCTACCCTTGGGCAAGACAATCTCGCAAGGAGAATGCCAAATGAGCCTTAACGCCGTGCTTCCGCGATCGACTTTCTGCAGCAGGACCAACGGCACAGGAGTTGCCATAACCCTTGGCGAGGCAGTCTGAACGGTCGGCCGATCTGAACGTGCCGACCCCTTTGAGGCGATCGAATGACGAAAGCCTCGCAGCGGCGGTTTGCGGCGGTTCGAATCATGTCCGCCGAGAAGCAGGTCGCCGTCTCAAATCGAATTTCTTTAACGCAGTACCGTCTGGAGACACATCATGACGATCAAAAAAACAAGAGGCGGTGTTTTTCGATGGCCGGCGCCGGTCGGAATCATTCTGATCAGCGCGACGCTGGGCATGTCCGGCATGGAGTGCCCGCCGCCCGACGGCAACAACAACAATAACAACAACATGAACGGCGATTCCGGGCTGACCGGCAAGTACATCGGCTCGGAGCGGTGTTCGCAATGTCACAGCAGCGTTCATGCGAACTGGGCCGACACCCTTCACGCCAAGGCACTGGAATCCCTTGAAGCCATCGGCCAGGACAAGAACGCGGATTGCATCGGCTGCCATACCGTCGGTTTCGGCGAGGAAGGCGGTTTCGTTGATCGGGCAACGACCAACGCGCTCGCCGGCGTCGGATGCGAATCCTGCCACGGTCCCGGCAAGGACCACGTAGACAACGTACAGGATGAGAGCCTGCGGCCGCCCAAGAGTATTGCCGCAAGCATCTGTGGCGAATGCCACACCGGCTCGCACCACCCGAACTTTGACGACTGGCTGACTTCCGGCCACGCTCTGGTCACCGAGTCCATTGCCCCTCGATTCGAGGCCGGCACCTCGCTGAACAGTTGCGGCCGCTGCCACTCGGGTGATTTCTTCTACATGGCGATCCTGAACACCGAGACCGTCGAAGACGACCTCCTCGAAGGCGTCGCCCGCGAAGACATGAACGGCGTCACCTGCGCGATCTGCCACAACCCGCATGCCCGAACCGGCAATGCAGCCACACCCGACGATGGCCGCGACTATCAGCTTCGGTTCCCGCAGATTGCCAACCCGACGCCGACCAACACGATCAGCGCCGCGACGGATGCCGCCCGGTTCAACCTCTGCGGGCAGTGCCATATTTCCCGCGGCCGCACGTGGATGGACACGACCCGCGGACCGCACCACAGCGTTCAGTCCAACGTCTATGTGGGTGAGATGCCCATGCCCGAGACTGATACGGACACGGTGCCGCTCGTACCGAGCCGAATCTCGGTCCACTCGCTCGCAGCCGAGCAGTGCTCAACGTGCCATCTGTTCCGACAGGACTTCGACAGCGAGCAGGCGCCGGCCATCTCCGGCCACACGTTCGAGGTCAATACCGGCGGCTGCGCAACCTCCGGCTGCCATCCGAACGCGGCACAGGCGGCCGTGGCGCTGACGACGCTGCAGAACGAGGTCGAGACCGATCTGGAGGCAATCGCCGCACGGCTCGGCGATCCTTCGACCTGGGAGTACAGTGCCGAAGGCGGTCCGGATGCGATGGGGCAGGCCGCGCTGACGGACAACATCAAGAAGATTCGGTTCCTCTACCACTACGTGCTGTCAGATGGCAGCCTTGGTGTGCACAACCCGGACTACGTCCGGAGCATCATCGCGGAATGCGAATCGCTTCTGGATGATGAAGGGCTCTAATCGGGCGAAGGCCTCAAGCGGCCTCGCACGATGAACCCGGGTTCGGATACCATACGGGCGGCACGGGACAATACCCTGTGCCGCCCGTTTTCTTTGAAGCGAGTCGCGCTTGGCTCAAGCGGAATGAGAACGCCATGAAGAATGGTCTTCGCACAACCTTTCGGATGACGGCCCTCAGCATTGGGATCCTGATAGCGCTGGCCGGCGCCTCCATCGGCGCCCGCTGCAACGATGGAAACGTGGCGAGACTTCCTTTCTACCTCAATTCGACCGATCCCACGAACGACGGCGCGACGTACGTCGGATCCGCCGCGTGCAGCGCGTGCCACTCGAACATCGCTTCGCAGTCCGCGTCGCACGGACACGTCAGCGCGCTGAGCACCATTCGCGGCGCAGCACCGACTTTTCCGGCATCGGCCGCGAACGCGGGCGTTCCCAATCCGCCCGATGGATTCGACTGGAATGACATCGCCTATGTCATCGGCGGCCACTCAAAAGGCGCGAACTTTGTTGACGACGACGGGTTCATTCTCACGACCGGCCAGACCGGCGTCTCGACGCAGTGGAATCTCCTGCTTCCCGCAAACGGCACCACACCGGGTTTCGCCGACTACGAGCCGACCGCAACCGAGCCGCCGCCCTTTGATTTCTCCTGTTTCAAGTGCCACGTCACCGGCGCCCGCCCGCAGGACCCGGCTGCCCCAGAGTTTCAGGACGGCCGCCCGGGCATCGCGGGAACCTGGGCCGAGGCGGGCGTGCAATGCGAGGCCTGTCACGGACCCGGATCCAACCACATTCCAAATCCTGGCGCTCGGGATATCTTCGTCGATGCCGATGGCGCCAGTTCCTGCAACCAGTGCCACAGCCGATCATCGGGATCGGCCGACGGAGGCATCGTCGCCATCGATCGGTTCATCGCGGGCTATCAGCAGCACAGCGAGCTTCTGGCCAGCGGGGGCCACGCGGCGTTCAAGTGCACGATCTGCCACGACCCGCACGTTTCCACCCGCAACGATCCCGCGAACGGCATTCGCAACCGCTGCACCGCCTGCCACACCGACATGAACATGGCGCTGCACGAGGGCAAAGTCCTCACCCTCGGCGATTTCACGGAAGTGCTCTCCTGCGAGAGCTGCCATATGCCCTATGCGACGCGGAAGGCCTCGTTCGGATCGGCCGCCCTCTTCGGCGCCGAGGCCCGTGTCGGCGACAGCCGCACGCACATCTTCCGCATTCGAACGGAACAGGCCGGCGTGGAGGCGATGCTCAACGCCGACGAAAGCAGCGTTCTGCTGGATGAGATGGGCCGGGCGGCCGTCACCGTTGACTTCGTGTGTCTCCGTTGTCACAACGAAAATGGCGCATTCCCGTTGACCATCGAAAGCGCCGGCGACATCGTCGGCCAGATGCACCGGGACTTCTCGCCGTAAGCCCTATCCACTGATGAGATCGATTTCGTGACTTACTTCGAATGACAGGACTGGCACAGATCCGTTCGATTCGAGCGAAGCTGGAGCCCCGCATCCGACTCATTCAGCGCCATCCGGCCCATCGGCGACTCAGAGGGGAACAGCCCGCGCTCGTGGGGATTGTGGCAGGTGTAACAGGCCACGCGATCCTCGGCGAGCGGCAGAAACTGTGGTCGACGACCCGAATCGCGAACGGCCGTCTCGAATTCGGCGGTGCGAGCCTCGCCGTTCATCTCGTTCGCACCGGCGAACTCCCGCGCAATCAGCCGCCGCCGAATCTCCTCCGTCACCGGCCGATCGAGATGCCCCCCGGGAAAATAGTCCCAGTGCGGCGCATGGCAGCCCAGGCAGACACCCGACGCCGAGGCGCGAAGCCCGGGGTCGTGCGAGCGGCGGCCGTCCGGCGAAATTGCCGGCGTGGCTGAATGACAGAATCCGCAGGTCTCGGAACGCATCGTGCCGTCGGCCGCGAGCTGGCGATGGGGATTGATCCGCCACGACTCCGACGGCGTGTGACAGTTCGTGCAGAAGTCCAGCCGGCGCTCCACCGTGGGGCCGCGAAGCATCGCCGAGTTTTGCTCAGGCCGTGTAGCGGCCGTATCACAGTGACGCTGCACGTCGTGGCACGTCAGGCAGCTCAGCCGATCCTGGTTAAGCGGCCAGCCGTCGGGCACACTGGCGAACTCGGTACGTCCTTTTCGCCCGATGGGATGGGCCTCGGCGTGGGCCCGCACGCCGTCGTGGCATGACACGCATGTTCGATCCACTTCGCTTGCGGCGATCTTTTCGAGCTTTCCGCTACCGTCCGCATGACAGTGCGTGCAGCCCTCGGCCGACCAGTGCGGGTTGGTCGCGGGCCATTGGCGGCGATCTTCTCCCGCCCCCGCGCGGGGTGGAAACGTCGGAGCCCGCCAGTCGGGTGGACGCCGCCACGCAAACACCCGCACGCCCGGCGAGCGAATCTGCTCCGTGACGAAGACGTGGCAGTCCGGAAGGAAATGGGGCGGCAAGGCGCTTCGGTCGCCCGCATAACCGGTGCTCACGGCGATGCCGGCGGGCAGGCACAGATCGTTCTTTCCCCCCGGCGGCTCACCGAACGCCGTGATCACCCGGCCGGTCGCATCGAACGCATGAACGCGCTGTGACGATGCGTCCACGACGAACACCGTACCATCCGCTGCGACCGCGACATCCTTCGGCCGGCCGAAGCTCCCCACCCGGTCGCCCGGCTTTCCGACGACGCCCCGGGCGGTCCCGTCCGGGTCCAGTACCTGCACGCGGTGGTTCAACGAATCCGCGACATAGACCCGGCCGTCGGGACCGATCGCCATTCCGAGCGGAAAGCCAAACTGCCCAGGCTCCGATCCGCGGGAGCCGATGGAACGCCGGTGCGCGCCGCCGGCGAAATCAAAGACCTCGATCCGATGCATCGGCGAATTCGCGACCCAGACCTCGTCGTTCACGCGAACAACGTCCGCGGGGCGAAACGACTCGTCCCCATTCGTATATCGCCCCAGTTCAGAACCCCGCGCATCAAGTCGCAGCACCACGCTCGCGCCGACGTCGCAGATCAGCCATTCGCCGTCGCCCGATGATTCGATCGCATTGGGCCGCTGAAGATCCGGATTCGTTCGAAACGGCTTCATCGTGCCCGCCGAACAATCGAATCGAAAGACCGCCCCCTGCGCCGGGTCGCAGATCAGCATCGCATCGCCGTCGATCGCGATGGACGTGGGCTTGAGCAACCCGAGCGGCGACTCCGGCTCCGTTCCAAAAAGAAACTCGGCCAGGCGCGTCTCGGTTTGTGACGGTGTCTTGTTTCCCCGCAAGTTGCCCAGTGCCACGACATTCAGATCCACCGGCGCCGGGGCCGCGCCGGCCGATCGTGACGAAGCCACCGGCCGCTGGCAGTTCACCACCAGTGCGACAAGCACCAACACACCCGCGAAGCCGCCAATGAACGACGCGCGGCGCAGGCGGGCAGTTGTTCTGAAATGGGTCGAAAGGTTCATGAAACGAGATGCCTTCCCTGTCGCATCATCATCACAACCGATGACACGCAAGGCAGAGTCTGCTGCCGGAATTGGATTGTACGAGCATGCCCGGGTGCCGGCCTGTATTGTGCGGATCATGACAGGAGATACACTGCACCCGTCCGTCCGGCAGCAAAATGCGGCCATCGGTGGTGACGGCGTTGATCGAGCGGTACTTCGGTTCGGCCACCGGGTACTTGATTCCAATCGGATGACCTGACAGTGTGCCGCTGCCCAGTTGAGAGGAGCCGAGTTGCCTCGCAAACTGCGTCGAGTGCGCGGACGTGAAGACGTCGCTCGCCGTCACGCCGTCGTGGCAGCTCAGGCACAGGAGCGAGGCCGTATCCAGCTCGACGCCATACGCCTGGTAGGGGCGAATACGCCCCGGGGATTCGCCGTCGGTCTTGACGGCCGGAATATGCGGCGTGTGGCAGGCTGTGCACAGATCAGCGGGGCCGTCTCCCGCCTGGGTAAAGTCATGCTTACTTCCGACGAGCCCGGCCGAGAGCAGTTCATCGATCGCCGTCGGCTCGCCGAGCTTGTTTGAGGCCGCCGTGGAAATATCCGCACCCGGACCGGCGTCCGCCGGCTCGCTGATGCAGGCCGAAAAAAAGAATGCGGTGGAAATGCCGGCGACAACCAGCCCGAAGGCGATTGACCGGACCCGAAATGACGGTTTGATGGTTGTTTCCATGGGTGGCTCGCGAATTGCAACCGGAAACGGGCAAGCTGGATGCCAACCTGTCGAGCAGTATAGCGATGTCGCTTCTTTTTGCGAGCGACGACGGGAAGGCGCGAACGTGGATTCCGCTGGACACGAATCCGGCATCATCTACGCTCTTCAATTTCAAATCGATAGCTCTTCAGGAGAACGTCGGACCCAACGGTGAATCGGTCGATGCTCATCGCTGTCGGGATCACCGCCCTTGGGTGGATGGTCTCGGTCAATGCCGCGGCGGAGGATTCACCTCCGACCGCGTCGCAGCCCGTCGACGATGATTCCGCCTCCGACTCGCCCGGCCCACTGTCACTCATGCAGCCCGGGCGCGGAATTGTCCGCGCCGACGAACTCCTGCTCGAACTCGGGCTCGACCTCGAAACCAACCGACGCACCGTCCGCACCGATCGCCTCGGCCTCGGTCGCGGGCGATTCGATCAGAAAAACACCGAGACCCGCTTTCAGGAGACCATCGGCCTCCAGACCAGCGGCAGTCTCATCGACGAGCGCGTCATCCTCTACGACGTGATGGCCCGCTGGGGTCTCAGCCAGGAACGCTACACCGAGCACCGCCCCGGCCCGAATCTCAGCACCAGCCCCGACGGCCAGATCTCGGAGTACGACCTGCGTTTCCAGTTCCTCCCGCAGGGAAAAGTGTCCGGCGAGGCGTTCGCCTCAGATCTGCGCGATCGGATCCCGCGGCCGTTTCTGCCCAGCCTCGATCGCCGCCGGGAGCGCGCCGGCGGCGGCGTGCACTTCAACGACGCCAAGCTGCCCATGTCGCTCACGTACGAGCACCTCTACGACGAGATCACCAGCGGCACGCGAACGCTCATCGACGACGAGGAGCGCGGCGAGGACACCCTTCGATACGAAGCCACCTGGCAGCAGTCCGACCGGCACGCGCTCAACCTCGAATTCGAGCACGAACGCCGCAGCGAGCAGTTCAGCGGCACGCGGACCCGCTTCGACACTGTGCGAAACTACCTCGCCCTCACCGACACGATCCAGTTCGGCCACGACCTGCGCAGCAGCTTTGAAACGCTGCTACGCATCGAGGAGGAATCCGGCGATCTCGACCGCGACCTGTTCGAACTCGCCCCGCGCCTTCGCCTCCAGCACACCGACTCGCTCTTCAGCACGTATCGCGCCCAGTACCTCAAGCAGTCGTACTCGCGCCTCGAGACCGAGTCCTTTCGCGGCGACGTCGATCTCACCCACCAGTACAAGGACCTGCTGACCAGCACCGTCGGCCTCTACGCCTTCACCCAGGACGCCAACGAGGGCGCGAACACCGACGAATGGGGAGGCCTCGCCAACTTCGCCCTCAACCGCGACAACAAGCTCGGCCGATTCGCCAGCAACCTCTCGCTGCATCACAGCAACACCCGCAACGACAGCGGCCGCGACACCGGCATCGTGGTTGACGAGTCGGTGACCTTTCGCGACCCGCTCCCCGGCATCCTCTCGCGGCCCAACGTCGAGCACTTCAGCATTCTCGTTCGCAGCGCCACCCGCGGCATGGTCTACCTGCCCGGCCGCGACTACCTCATCGCCTCGCACAGCGGAACGACCGTCCTGCGCCGCCTCGCCACCGGTCGCATCGTCGATCGCGAGACCGTGCTGGTCAGCTACACCTATCGGGCGTTCGACTCGTTCAACGTCTCGCGCGACCGGCTGGACTGGCGCATCTCGCAGGAACTGATTAAGAATCTCGAGGCCTACTACGCCCTCTCGCTGCAGGAGGAGGACATCAACCGCTCGCGCTATCTCAACTATCGCGAGCGCGACATCAACCGGCATCGCCTCGGGCTCACTTACCGGCAGCCGCGCTGGTCCAGCGGCATCGAGTTCGAATACAACGACGACAGCCTCGATCCCTACCGGGCGGCCCACCTCAACGGCGATGTGACGCTTCTCCAGGATGGCCGACAGCAGCTCAGCACGAATGCGACATTCTCGAATTTTCGCTTCGAAGGCCGCGACTTCTTCGAGACCCGGCAGACCTCGCTGCTCGACCTGGGCATGACCTATCGCTACAGCCTCGCTCGAAACCTCGAGGCCAACGCCTCGGCCCTCTACCGGTTCCAGAACGACTCCATCTTCGGCGAAACGCAGGGCGTCGATGTGACGGCCGGGGTCTCGTATCGTATCGGGGAATTCACCGTGCTCGTCGAAGCGGAATACGACATGCTCGATCTGCCCACCTCCACCGACAACAGCGTGGGGCTGTGGCTGAAAATCCGCCGGGTGATCCCGGTTATCGAGAGGCGCTGAGCGGATGAAGACAAAGCCCCGAATAGCATCCGGCTTCATCGGCGTCATGGCGCTGGGGATGCACCACCAGGTGCACCACGAGGC
>CALLKH010000146.1 GCA_938008425.1 uncultured Planctomycetaceae bacterium
TCACGAAGTCGAATCCAACGATCAAACGATTCAGCCTGGATTTCGGACAACTGACTTGAACTCACAGTGAAAGAATACTGATGTTTTCTGCCGTGCTCGCCAGGTGGATCGTGACTTGCGTACCCCGCCCCGGCGGGCACTCCATTTGAATCCTGCCGCCGTGGGCGTCGATGACGGACCGGCAGATCGCCAGACCCAGTCCAGCGCTCCGCTTGGACGGGTCGCCGGAGGCGGTTCTCGCCGCATCGCCCCGATAGAAGCGTTCGAACACATGTGTCAATTCTTCGCGCGACATGCCCGGCCCCGTGTCGCTGATGATGATGGACGCCGTTCCATTCTGATGGCGCAGCTCGAAATCGACTCTACCCGCCCGGCCCATATACTTGATTGAATTGTCCAGCAGGTTGGAAAGAACGCGGCGAATTTTGCCGGGATCGCCAACAACGAATACGTGGTCATCACCGGGCTGCCAGTTCAATTGAATGCTGTGTTCGGCGGCAAGTGGGCGATAGAGATCTACGAGATCATCCATGGCCTTGGTCAGGCTGAAGCGCTCAGACTGAAGCGGCTCCTGTCCAGCATCGAGCCGCGCGAGGAGGAGCAGGTCATCGGTCACTCGCCCCAGCAGCCGGTAGTAATCCAGGCTCCTTTCAATCACCGCACGGAGTTGCTCCGCCGACCGGGTTTGGCCCAGCGCGTGTTCAGCCGATCCTCGCAATGCTGTGAGCGGCGTGCGCAATTCATGGGCGGCGTCGGCGGTGAATTGCTGGATCTGGCGGAAACTTCGCTCGACGCGGTCCAGCATGTCGTTCAGTGTATTCGCGAGCTCGTCGAGTTCGTCCTTCGTATCCGCGAGGGGAACTCGCGTGGACAGCCGCTTCGCGCTGACTTGCCGCGCGATCTTCGTAATCCTGATGACGGGCATCATGCTCGCGCGGGCGACAGCCCTGCCTCCGAGGACAGAGAGCACCGCGGCCAGAACAAGCACCGAAAGACAGAGAATGCGGGTCATCGCCAACGAGCGCTCGACGCGGTCAAACCGATAGGCGGCCTGGATGATGACCTCTCCACGGCCTGCAAGATGGTCGCGCTGCGAACAAATCCGATACGGCACGCCAAGCAGTGATTTATCGATGGACTCAAACCAGACGCCTGCATCGACGCCGACTGGGGCGCGGGCGGCCGCGCTCCAGAGATTCGGGAATCGATCGTTTGAGTCACTGGTAATCAGGAGGCTTCCGCCGGCATCCAGCAGACGGAACACGAGGTCGCTGATGCTCCGGCTGCCGATTTCTGCCCGGATTTCCCTCTCTACTTCCTCCAGATCATCATCCGACTCATGGATCAGTATCGCGCGAAATTCATGCACCTCACCTTCCAGAAAGCTGTCCACTTCCCGGTAGAGCGCATAACGAAGACTGAGATACGCGCCGACACAGACGATCAGCGAGACGCTCAACGCCACTCCTGTGGCAAGCATCGTGATCCGCGTCCGAATGCTTCGCGCCACGGCCGCCTCCTAATCACCCTGTCGAAGCACAAATCCGACGCCGCGAATCGTGTGGATCAGCGGTTGGTCGAATCCCTGATCGATCTTCTTTCGCAGCCGGGTCATCTGAACGTCCACCGCGTTCGTCAGCGGGTCCTGATTCATGTCCCAGACCTTTTCGAGAATCATCGTTCGGGTCAGCACATGCCCGGCGTTGCGGGCAAGGTACTCAAGAAGTGCGAACTCACGGGAGGTCAGATCGATCCGACGACCGGCGCGCTCCACATGATGCGCCACCACGTCGATCATCAAGTCGCCGATCCGGATCGGATTGGTGGCGACCGCCGATGTTCGGCGAACCATCGCACGAATTCGCGCGAGAAGCTCTGAAGGGCTGAATGGTTTAACGAGGTAATCATCGGCGCCGCAATCGAGGCCCTTTACTCGGTCATCGACGGCGTCCCTGGCCGTAAGGCAGATGACCGGCGACTTAACGCCTTCAGCACGAATTCCGCGCACCACACTGAATCCATCCCGAATCGGGAGCATCAGATCGAGGATGATCACATCGTATGAGTTCTGGATGGCGAGCCGGAATCCTTCGTCGCCGTCGGATGCCAGATCCACCGTGATGGAAGCCTCTCGCAGGCAGCCTTCAACGAAGGAGGCGACAACAGGTTCATCTTCAACAACCAGGGCGCGCACGGGAACTCTCCTATATACGGATAGAAGGATAGCCGCCCGTGCCTGAGGTAGAAACACACGTTCACACCAATCCCGGCTTCGAAGCCGATTCTTTCAGCTTTGTAATGATCGTGTAACAGCCTGGAACAAGACAGGTTGTACGATGCCCGCCGGTCTAGTCACCGATACAGCCTCGACACGTGGCGAGGCGGAAAGCGGCTTCAACCGGTTCGGAGGTATGCACATGAAACGCCCGGCATTCAATCAAGTTGCAATGATCATCTGCGCCCTGTCCGTTGCTGCGGGCGTCGCATTCGTCAGCGCCGGGCAGCCGCCCAAGGCCGAGGAGCATGAACGAAAGGTCAAGGAAGCCGACGTACCCAAGCCGGCCCTGAAAACGCTCAAGAAACTCGCAGGTGGAAACGTCCTGACCGAGCTTGCCGAAGAAGTCGAACACGGGGTGACCTACTACGAAGGATCGTGGAAGGGACCGAACGGCAAGATCGATGCCCTGGTCACGGCACTAGGAGATCTCGTCGAAATCGAGGAGGCGATCTCTACGTCAGACGTGCCGAAGCCGGTCATGGAAAAGGCCCATGCGGCGGCAGGCAAGGATGCGAAGCTCTATGTCGAGAAAAAAACAGTCATTCTGTACGAGGTCAAGTTTCGCAAGGACGACCGGAAGCACGAAATCGTCTATTCCCCGGATGGACGCACGCACGAGCATGAAGAAGAGGATGGCGACGCAGGAGAAGATGACTGAAAGCACGACGGTGTTGATTCAAGTGCATAGGACATGAGGTGCGTCACATGACCAGACTTACTCAGAGCGATGTTCGATTCAATGTCCCGGTGCTTTCGATTCTCTTCGCCGTCGTGCTTCTCCTCGTGATGGCCGTTCAGACCGCCGGCGCTAGTCCGCTGGACTCGACCGACTCAACCAAGGTGGATCAGAGGACTAACGCCGCGGGGTCCGGGCCTGCGAGTAGCGGGTTGTCGCTAGGGGACCAGGTCGTTGCGATCGGCCCGTTTTCGAGCGAAGAGTCGCTGGACGAAGTCGACGAAGAACCGACCCCGGACTCAACACCGGCGTCGGAATCTCTGTCTCTCGAAGTCGAAAAAGGTCGCACGACGCTGCACGATGCCGACTATTTTGCGGAACGCGCCTACGGCATCGGCGGACCCTGGCGGCTTCGCAGCGCCGATGCGCTGAGCCCAGGCACGATGTCCATTCGCAATGAATTCAACTGGGGCACCGGCTATCGAAGCGGTGACGACGAGGCGGCGTACGCGGTCAGTATCGACTATGGCATCGCGCCGATGCACCATCTGACGCTCGAAACGACCGCCATCGATCTTGGTGACGGTGCGTCGACCGGAAACGGCGACCTTCGACTCGGCTGGCACTGGCAACTCCTGAAGGAAGACGATTGGAAGCCCTCGTTCGCAATCCGCAACTACATCCGAATTCCAACCGGGCACAACTCAAGCGGTGTCGACTACGAGCTTCGCGGGCTGTTCAGCAAGTCCATCGCGGATCATGTACGAATTCACTTCGCTCCATTCCTCAAATCCGTCAACGGCGACAACATCGAGGATGTTCGCTACTTTCAATGGGGAGCGGCGCTGGGCTCGGACTGGAAGATCAACGAAAAGCTCGACTTCGTCGCCGACTACGTCCACGAGACCTCGACGACAGAAGGCTTTCGCGATCAACACAGTCTCGATGCCGGATTCATCTATGAGATCGCCAAGGGGCACAAGCTCGGCATCAACGGCCGCGTCGGTCTGGACGGCGACGGTGTGAATGGTGACTGGGGCGCCGGCATTTTCTACACCATCAATTTTGACGGCCTGCCGAGCTTGGGCAGGTAGAGTGAATCGAATCAATGAGAGTTGGGCGTCGGACTTTCCAGGCGAGAGCGGGCTCCCAGATCGAAGACTTCGACCTGAATTCCATCGCTGGAAATGACTCGAA
>CALLKH010000147.1 GCA_938008425.1 uncultured Planctomycetaceae bacterium
CGGGTGATGCCCGCGCCGCAGCGTGGCGAAGTCATTCGGCAGCTCGGCAATGCGCTACGCGAGGCGAAGAAGGATCTGGGCGCACTGGTCACGCTGGAAATGGGCAAGATTCGCGCCGAGGGCGAGGGCGAAGTGCAGGAGATGATCGACATCTGCGACTTCGCGGTCGGTCTCTCGCGGCAGCTCTACGGACTCACGATGCACTCGGAGCGACCGGGGCACCGGATGTACGAACAGTGGCATCCGCTCGGCATCATCGGCGTCATCAGCGCGTTTAATTTCCCGGTCGCGGTTTGGGCGTGGAATTCGGCCCTCGCGGCGGTGTGCGGAAACGCGACGCTTTGGAAGCCGTCGAGCAAGACGCCGCTGACGGCCGTCGCGTGCACGAAAATCGCCCAGCGCGTCTGCAAGGAGAACGGCGTCGATCCGGCGATTTTCAGCCTCGTGATCGGCAAGGGCGGCACCATCGGCGAGATGCTGATCAAGGATCGGCGCATTCCGCAGGTGTCGGCCACCGGTTCGTGCCGCATGGGCTATCACGTCGGCGAAGTCGTCGGCAACCGGCTCGGGCGGACAATTCTCGAACTCGGCGGAAACAATGCCATCATTGTGACGCCCAGCGCGAACATCGACCTGGCGGCGCGGGCGATCGTGTTCGGCGCCGTCGGCACCGCCGGCCAGCGCTGCACCAGCACGCGGCGGATCATCGTGCATGAGAGCATGCGCGCAACGCTGACCGAGCGGCTGATGAGCGCCTACAAGCAGGTTCGCATCGGCAACCCGTTGAATGAGGGAACGCTCATGGGCCCGATGATCGATGCCGGCGCGGTTGAGGACATGATGAAGGCCCTCTCCCAACTTCGCGCCGAGGGGGGCGAGATTCTGTGCGGCGGGGAGAAGCTGACGGGCGCGGAATACCCGGGCGGTTGCTATGTCACGCCCGTGATCGCCAACGCGAAGAATGCCTACAAGATCGTTCAGGACGAGACCTTCGCGCCGATTTTGTACATCATCGGCTACGGCTCGAAATCGAGCGCGGCGGCCGATCATCTGAAGGAACTCGACGAGGCGATCGGGTACCACAACGGCGTTCCGCAGGGACTCTCGAGCGCGATCTTCACGGAGAATCTGCTGGAGGCGGAGAAGTTCCTTTCGGCGGCCGGAAGCGATTGCGGCATCGCGAACGTGAACATCGGCACCAGCGGTGCGGAGATCGGCGGGGCGTTCGGCGGCGAGAAGGAGACGGGCGGCGGCCGTGAGAGCGGCAGCGACTCGTGGAAGGCCTACATGCGCCGGCAGACGAATACGATTAATTACACCCGTGAGCTGCCGCTGGCGCAGGGGATCAAGTTTGGGGATTGATTAGCCGGAATTATCCGGCTCTTTGAATACGCATTGCTGGGGTAGTCTGTTTTGTGATTGAAAAGGGGACGGTTCAATGCCTGACGTGGAAAACTGGCGAGATCGGATCGTCTGCGATCCGACGATTCATCACGGAGAGCCCTGCATCCGCGGCACTCGCGTTTCTGTTTCGGTGATCGTCGCCAGCCTTGCGGATATGTCAATCGACGAGCTTCTTATCGAGTATCCCCAACTCGCGCGCGACGATATTCGGGCGGCGCTTTATTACGCGTCAGAGGCTGCCCACAGCACGATGGTTGCATGATGCATGGGAATCAGAGTCAAGCTAGATGAGGATCTCTCGGCTTCTGTCGGCGCGCCCCTCGTCGAATCCGGCCATGAAGTCGCGACGGTCGTTGCACAGGGCTGGACGGGTCTCTCGGACGACGAGCTGTGGGATCGTCTTCAGGCTGACCGGGAGTTGCTCGTGACCGCGGACAAGGGATTCGGAGATCTTCGCCGTTACCCGCCAGGCTCGCACGCAGGCATACTGCTGCTTCGACCGCAACGAGAGAGCATCGTCGAATATCGCGGACTTGTTGCCATGGTCGTTGCCCAGCATCAACTGCAGGATTTGGTAGGCTGTATCGCCGTCGCTTCGCCGAAGGGAGTTCGAATTCGTCGCGGGGCATGAGATTATTTTGCGAATATCCGCGATCCGGATTCGTTAATTGGAGCATGAACATGATTCGATCATCTCGCACCGTTTTTTTGTCCCTGGTCGTCGGCTCGATCACGTTGAGTTCCGCATTCGCTGCGGAGAAGCCGGATTCGAACTGGCCGACCTGGCGCGGGCCGCTCGGCAACGGCGTCGCGCCCAAGGCGAAGCCGCCGACGGAATGGAGCGCGACGAAGAACATCCGCTGGAAGGCCGAGATTCCCGGCAAGGGACACGCCACGCCCATCATCTGGGGTGATCGCATCTACGTGCAGACGGCCGTCGAAATGAATGCCGCCGACGACGGCGACGGCGCGGCCCTGGAGTCGGCGCAGCCCGGCGAGCGCGAAGGCCGTCCGCGACGTGGCGGTCGCGGCGGGCCGGGTGATCGGGGCGGTCGACGTCGCGGCCTCGGTCGGGGCGAGGCCCCGAGCACGCCGTACGATTTCCGCGTGATCGCGCTTGATCGCAAGACAGGCAAGACCGTCTGGTCCAGGACGGTTCGCGAGGAGAAGCCGCACGAAGCCGGCCACACCGATGCCTCGCAGGCGTCGAACTCCCCGGTCACCGATGGCGAGCACATCTACGCGTACTTCGGTTCGCGCGGGCTGTACTGCCTCGACATGGACGGCAACGTGAAGTGGGAGAAGCATTTCGGCCAGATGACGACCCGAAACGGCTTTGGTGAGGGCAGCTCGCCCGCGCTCCATGGAAACACGCTCGTGATCGTCTGGGATCACGAGGGCGAGGACTTCATCGCCGCCTTCGACAAGAAGACCGGTGATGAACTCTGGCGAAAGCCGCGGAACGAGCCGACTTCATGGTGCTCGCCGGTCGTCGTCGAGGCGAACGGCAAGCCGCAGGTTGTCGTGTGCGCGACCAACTACGTCAAGGCATACGACCTCAAGACCGGCGAGGAAATCTGGTACTGCACCGGCATGACGCAGAACACGATTCCGACGCCCCTTGTGGACGGCGACATGCTCTACGCGATCAGCGGGTTCCGAGGGGCG
The DNA here is from genome assembly GCA_938008425.1 of uncultured Planctomycetaceae bacterium. GTDB lineage: Bacteria > Planctomycetota > Phycisphaerae > UBA1845 > UTPLA1 > JADJRI01. Next base: position 3,073 of record CALLKH010000147.1, read on the forward strand.
GCCGCATACGCGATCAAGTACGCCACCGCCAAGGGCAACATCGACGACGGCAAGGCGATCGTGTGGAAGTACGATCAGGACACGCCCTACGTTCCGACGGGCGTCGTCTATAGGAATCACCTCTATTTCGTCGAAAACAACCGGCCGATCCTCACCTGTCTGAACGCCAAGACCGGCAAGCCGATGTATGACAAGCAGCGGCTCTCGGGGCTGGACTCGATCTACGCCTCCTTCGTCGCCGCCAACGGCCATGTCTACATCGCGGGTCGCAACGGAACGACGCTGGTGCTGAAAGACGGCAAGTCGTTCGAGCAGGTGTCGAAGAATGAGCTTGATGATGTGTTCGACGCCTCGCCGGCCGTGGTGGGAGATGCGATCTACCTTCGCGGGAAGTCGCACTTGTACTGCATCGCGGAGGGGAAGTAGAAGGGCGCGCAATCTTAGCCCGACTAGTCGAATAACTCATCCTAGAGTTGTGAGTTGATTGAATTCACAGTCGGGACGGCGTGAGCGGACTCGTCGGACTGTTCAATCCAAGTCGAGTCTTGCCGAGATTCCTGCAGCAGTGCGGTGGTTGCCGCCGATTCCCTAACGTGGTCCAATCCGCGTCAAAGAAATCTTGACGCCTATCAGGTGATACCGTACAAATACAAA
>CALLKH010000148.1 GCA_938008425.1 uncultured Planctomycetaceae bacterium
CTCACCCGGCCGCCCGCGGACGGCCTGTGAGAACCCAGTATTATGCCGAATCTTTGAATTCTGTCGAGCGCGAGCCTATGGCGGCGGATGCGGGGCACGAGCGCCTGAACTATCGGGCGCTGAAGCCTGATCGGTCGGGCACTCAAGCCAGACCTGTCTGGCGCCGAAGCGTGGTGTGAGGGGCAAGATCGTCCGAATTCGCGAGCGCGAACGCCCGCGGCGATCGCATTTTTGATAGCGCCAAACGGCCAAGCCGGGGCGGGGCGTGCATCGACGGCAAAAGCAACTCACGAGCCGGCCGAAACAATCTGCACCATGACCTGCCCGTTCCGCGCTCCTGACGACAAATCTGCGTCATTACCTACGTAATCAGCGTCATCGCCACCGTCAGGTAGATGCATGCGCTCATTCCGTCGTTGAACGTCGTGATCAGCGGCCCCGTCGCAATCGCGGGGTCAATCCCCATCCGCCGGAACATGAACGGCAGGCACATCGCCAGCGTGCCCGCGAAGAGAATGCTGATCGACATGGCCGACCCGACCGCCGCCGCCACGCGCCACATCTCGATCGCCAGGCTTCCGCCGGCCGCGCTTCCGCCGGCCGTCGCAGCGAGCAATTGCTGCCGCGCGAAATCGGACTGCACAATCAGGTACGTTCCGCTCGCCGCCATCAGTCCGGCGCCGATGCCGAGAATCAGCGCGATGCGAATCTCGCGAAACGCCGCCGCGCGAAATCGCTCCGCCATCGACTCGCCCGTCGCCAGCGAGCGCACGATCACCGTTGAAATCTGCACGCCCGCGTTGCCGCCCATCGCGGCGATCGGCGTCAGAAACGCGATCACCAGCGCGAAGACGTCCGCCTCGAACCCGCGCTTGAGCACCAGGACGAGAATGGCCGTGACAAACGTGCCGACCAGACACGGCAGCAGCCACCGCGCGCGAACGAACGCCGCGCGAAAGATGCTCGACGTGGCGAACTCCTCCGCGTCGGTGCCGGCCATCGCGAGGATGTCCTCCTCGGCCTCCTCCTCGGCGACTTCGAGCACGTCGTCGTGGGTGATCACGCCGACCATGCGGCCGCTTGCATCCGTGACCGGCAGCGCGGCCAGATCGTACTTGTCGAACTGGTTCTTGACGGCTTCCTGATCGTCATCCACCTGCGCCGAGAACAGGTCGTGCAGGAGCAGATCTTCGATGCGCGTGTGGCCGGGCGCCGTGATGAGGCTCATCGGCGGCACGACGCCGAGCAGCTTTCCCTCGGCATCGACGACAAACACGTAATACACGTCGAGCTTCTGTTCTTCAGTCAGGCGACGAATTCGATCGATCGCGTCGGCCACGGTGGAATGGACCGGCACCGACACGAAGTCCGGGTTCATGATGCCGCCGGCGGTGTCCTCTTCGTACTGCCGAAGCGGTTCGAGTGTCGCCTTCTGCTCGGGCGGCAACTGGCGAACGACGTTGTCCGCGACGTCGTCGTCGAGTTCGTCGAGCACGTCGACCGCGTCGTCGGCCGGCAGTTCCTTGAGAACGTCGGTGACCTGCTGATCGGTCATGTCCTCAAGGACGTCGGATCGAACGGCCTCATCAAGCGCCACGATCACTTCAGCCGTCGCGCGCGGGGGAAGCAGGAAGAAGATCTTCGATCGCAACTCCTCGTCGAGATTCGAGAGACATTCGGCGACGTCGGCCGCGTGGAGATCCTCCAGAAAAGCGCGCAGCGACTCGTCGTCGCCCTGCTCGATCAGAGCGGAGACGCGTTCGAAGATGGATTCAGCGGTCAGGCCGTCGGTCATGTTTTCCCTGCCGCGGGCATCATACCACAAGCGGCAAGACACGACGGGCCGCGGGGAGTGCTTTCAATAGAGACCGGGATGCACGGATGAAATTGCAATGTGTGCGAACGACCGGAGCCGCAACATCGCCAGTCGGAGCGGGGCTGTCTCAGTCCGACGATGATGGCGCCCGGTCCCGTCGTCTGCTGATGTGCCTTTGTTCGGCGCGGGCGTCTCGTCACACCGCCCCGGGGACGGGGCGGCTCCGAATTTCATCGTCCTCGGCGTGGGTTGGCTTAATCTCTCATCGCCCATCCTGCGAGATGGCTGTGTGATTTCCGTTTTCCGCTGGTACCAAGCAAAAGGGCGGCCCCACGGGACCGCCCTTTCGCATCTGTTCAGTCTATCAGTGTCGGTCCGGTCGTTACTCGGCCGCCAGGTCGCCCGCGCGAACGTGAACGAACTTGGCCTTGCCGACGTGCTTTCGCAGGGCGGCGTTGATGTCATCGACCGTCAGGGCCGCGGTTTCATCGATGCGATCCTTGAAGAACTTCATCGTGCGATCCAGGTAGAGCTGGTCGCCGAGCATCGACACGACGGCCGCATCGCTGGAGAGCTGCACCTTGACCTGCTCCATGTAGCCCTTCTTGGCGTCGTCCAGTTCCTTTTGTGTGACGCCATCCTTGAGGAATTTAACGACCTCTTCGTTGGCGATTTCGGCGGCCTTTTTCGCGTTGGTCGAGGCGCACATGCCGAACGCCATCAGCGCTCCCGAGCGATCCTGCGAACGCGCGTTCAGCGACGATCCGCAGCCGTAGGAAAGGCCTTCCTTCTGGCGAAGTCGGTTCAGCAGCCGCGAATTCGAGTTGCCGCCGAGAATGAAATTGCCCATCTGAAGCGCGGAATAGTCGGGGTCGTCGTCGCGGATCTCGACGGTCGTGCCCATGAGCACGAACGCCATCGCCTTGTCGGGCGTGTTGATCTTGATGTCGTCGGCCGAATTGGCGTGGAACGGCATCGCGATCCGCTCGAACGGCTTCGGCGACTTCCAATCCTTCAGGACCTTTTCGAACGACGCCGTCAGCACTGCCGGATCGAAGTCGCCGACCGCGGCGAGTTCGCCGTGGCTTGCGCCGATCAGTTCGGTGTAGACCTTCTTGATGTCCTCAAGCTTGAGCGCCTGCACGCGCTGAAGCTGCTCATCCACCGTCGGCACGTAGCGGATGTCCTCGGCCGAATACGGCGCCATCTTCCGCCGCAGCGCCAGACCTGCCAGCGGCGCGGGTTCGGAGCGCGACTGCTCGATGCTGGTGATGATCTGCTCCTTGAGCGTGTCGAATTCCGACTGGGGAAACGCCGGCTCTCGAAGCATTTCGCCGACCAGCGCGATCACGGCGGGCAGGTTCTCGCCCGTCGAATCGATGAACACCGAAAGCGTGCCCGGTGCGCCGCCGCCGCCGCCCATCATGCGACCCGCGCGGCTGCCGCCGCTACCGCCGCCGCCGTTGCCGATGCTGACCGTCGCCTTGAGGCGATCGAGTTCGTCCTGGATCTCCCGCCGCGTGCGCTTCTTGGTGCCGCGCTCCAGCATGGCCGAGACCAGCCCGGCCGCCTCGGTGCGGCCCTGAAGGGTGCTTTCGCTTCCATAGTGAAGGTTGAGTTCGACATTGACCCGGCAGCCGCGCGTCTTCTTCGGGAGCAGCGCGGTCTTGATGCCGTCGGCGAGCCGGCCGCGCGTGGTTCGAGACTCGATATTCTCCGGTGTGGCGTCGAACGCCTCGCCGGCGGCGACCGTCGCGTCGCCCTTATAACCCTTGAGCATCGTGAGAACATCCGGCGTCGGCGGAACGGTGGTGCGATCCGGTTCGGCCGTCGGGATGAAGACGCCGATGGTCCGGTTGCTCGGCTTGAGGTAGAGTGCTGCCACGCGCTTGACATCCGCCGGCGTGACCTTTCGCATCTGGTCGCGATGGTGGAACATCAGGCGCCAGTCGCCCATCGACGCCCACTCGGACATGAAGATGCCGACGCGGGCGCTGTTGCCCATGACCATCTCAAATCGCTTGTCATAGGCATTCTTCGCCCGGTTTACCTCTTCCTCGCTGATATCCTCAGAGGCAAGGCTTTCGATGATCTCGAGCATCTTGGCGCGAACCGGCTCCAGCGGCTTGTCGGCGGCCACGACGGCGTCGAACTGGATCATGCCGGGGTCAAACAGCGACTCCGCCGACGCGCTGACGCGGGTGGCCATGCGCGTTTCGACCAGCGCCTTGTAAAGCCGGCCGGTCTGGGTGGCATCCATCAGGTGGGCGAGCACTTCAAGCGGCGCCATGTCGGCGTGCGAGCCGGCGCAGATGTGATAGGCCGCGCCGATTGCCTGCACGTCGCCGACGCGCCGAAGGGTGACTTCGCGCTCGCCGTCCTGCACGGGCTCGACGGTGTACGTCGGATCAAGCTTGCGCGTCGGCCGGGGAATGGCGCCGAAGAGTTCATTGATGCGCTTGAGGGTTTTCTCGGCGTCGAACTTGCCGGCGACGACCAGCATGGCGTTGTCCGGCTGATAGAACTTCTGATAGAAGGCCTTGAGCCGGTCGACGGGCACGCGCTCGATGTCCTCGCGCGAGCCGATGGTGCTCTTGCCGTAGTTGTGCCAGAGGTAGGCGGTGGACCAGATGCGCTCCTGGAGTACGCCGAGCGGATTGTTCTCGCCCATTTCGAATTCGTTCCGCACGACGCTGAATTCGGATTCGAGGTCCTTCGCGGCGATGATGCTGTTGACCATGCGATCGGCCTCGAGCGCGAGGCCGAATTCGAGATTCTCGTCGGTGGCCGCCATCGTCTCGAAGTAGTTGGTGCGATCGAACGACGTGGAACCGTTGAACTGGGCGCCGTGATCCTGAAGCGCCTTCCAGATTTCCGGGTGGTCAGGCGTGCCCTTGAAGATCATGTGCTCCAGAAGGTGCGCCATGCCGGTTTCACCATAGCCCTCGTGGCGCGATCCGACGAAGTAGGTGGCGTTCACGGTGATGGTCGGCGCGAGTTCAACAGCCAGCACCTTTGTGAGCGTGACCAGCCCGCCTTTTGCGATCAGGTAAGGCAGATGATCGCGATAGGGCCGATCAACGGCCCAGTCGGTGAAGTGAATGATCTTGCCTTGCAAACCCTCCATCGCCGGTTGTCGGC
>CALLKH010000149.1 GCA_938008425.1 uncultured Planctomycetaceae bacterium
TGCTTCATTTCGATTCCTGTCGTGCGGGATCGATCAACGCCCCATCAAACGCTCGTACATCTTCAGCATCGTCGCGCTCTCGACGCTCCAGTTGAACTTCTCACGAACCGCCTTCTGGCCGCGCCGGCCCATCCGTTCGCCCTCGGCCGGATCGCGAAGCATTTTTTCGATGGCATCGGCCACGGATTGTGCGTCACACGGATCCGCGTGCAAGCCGCAGCCCTGATCGGCGATGATCGTCTTCCAGTGCTCGAAGTTCGAGGCGATCAGTGGCAGTGCGGCGGCCATGTATTCAAAGAGCTTGGCCGGCTGGGACTCGGTGTGGTTCGGCGCGGGGTGAAAGAGCACGATGCCCGCGCGGGACTGGCCCAGTTTCTCAAGAATCTCAGTGCGCGACCGCCAGCCGAGAAAGTCCACGCGATCCCACCCCGGCAGCGCCCGAACCTCCGACTCCAGCGTCGCGGGAATGAACTTGCCGGCAAGAATCAACCGCGCGTTCAACTCTGCCGGCACGAGCGACATCGCCCTGACCAGCTCACAGATGCCGCGCTGCCGGCTGATCTCGCCGACGTAGATCACGTTCGGCGGCCGATCGGGAATCGGCGTCGGATGGTCATGCATCACCTCCTCCATGATGGGGAAATTCTGCACGACGATCGCCTTTCGTTTCGGAAAGCGCCGGGCGATGGCGGGCGTGGCGGCGATGAGATTGTCAAAGGCGATCATGCCGAGCACTTCGAGAAACTCGCACAGCCAGGCGGCCGGATAGCGAAACAGCTTGGGAATGTAGGTCTTGTTGTAGACGCTGCGCGGCGTGTCTTCGTGGGCGTCATAGACCACACGCTTGCCGCAGAGCTTCATCAGGAGCGCCGCGGGGATCAACTCGGGATCGTGAAAGTGATAGACGCGGCCGTTTTCCTTCATCGCCCGGCGAAAGACGCGCCAGGTGCTGCCCAGGGCGCGATCGAGCCGGCCCTTGAACTTTGGCACGGCGCAGATTCGAACGCCGTGTAGCAGTTCGTCCTTCTCATGCGGAACGACGTAGGCAGTGTCATAGCCCGCTTCGGCCAGCGTCCGGCATTCGCGATGAAATACGCGGATGTCATAAGGTGGATGCACCGTCGAAAATTGCACGACGCGGCCCTTCGAGGCGCCGCCTGACGTGGTGGATGTTGGACCCTCCGGTGACGCCATCAACCAGCACCCCCGGAATCCGCGAGCAACCCGACCACTTTCCCACCGGCGTCGCCATCGCCGTAGAGCGGCCTGGCGTTCGGCGAGGGCCGCCAGGCGCGTGCCCACGCCATGGCATGAACGATCTTCGCCTCGTCGGATCCCACGAGCCGGTTCGCCCCGGCCTCGACCAGTTCAACCCACTCCGTCTCCTCGCGCAGCGTGACGCAGGCGACGTCAAAAAAATAGGCCTCTTTCTGCATGCCGCCCGAGTCCGTGAGCACGCCGCACGCGTGCTTTTCCAGCATCAAGACGTCCATGTAGGGCACCGGATCGATGATGCGAACGTGCGACGGCACCGCAATCGACCGGCCCGCCATGACCTTCTGGGTGCGCGGATGAAGTGGAAGAATGACCGGCAGCTCCGAGCGGGCGAAGGCCCCGAAGATGGACTCCAGCCGGCCCGGCGCATCCGTATTCTCGGCGCGATGGATCGTCGCGAGAAAATACGATTTCTGTTCGAGCTTCAGTGTCTCCAGGATGCGGCTGCCCTTCTCGGCGAGCTTCATGTTGAAAAGCACGGAGTCATACATCACGTCGCCGACGTTTTGAACACCGCGCGTCACCCCTTCGTTGGCGAGATTTCTCACCGCGGTCTCGGTCGGGCACAGCAGCATGGTGCTCACGCTGTCGGCCACCAGCCGATTGATCTCCTCCGGCATTCGGCGATTGAAACTTCGCAGCCCCGCTTCGACATGGGCGACCGGAATGTGCAGCTTGACCGCCGCCAGCGCGCCCGCGAGCGTGCTGTTGGTGTCGCCATAAATGAGCATCCAGTCGGGCCTGTCATCGAGCAAAACCTGTTCGATCTTCTCCAGCATGGCCCCGGTTTGTTTTCCATGAGATCCCGACCCGACGCCGAGATGGTACTTCGGCGCCGGGATCTTCAGCTCATCGAAGAAGACCTGCGACATGTTTGCGTCGTAGTGCTGACCGGTGTGAATGATCGCCTCTTCCAGTCGAACCGCGGCGCCGCTCGAATTGTGCTTCGCGATCGCGCGCGACACCGCTGCCGCCTTCACGAACTGAGGCCGCGCCCCGACGACGGTGACAATCCTGATGATCTTCGTCATGCCGACTTCATTCCCGCCATCCGCGCCTTCCCTCGCGCGATGGCCTCCTCCGCAAACTTCAGTATTCCCGTCGCGTTCTTGTCCGTGTCGAACTCCCGGTACGCGATCTCGCGACCGGTGCGGCCCATTCTCGCGGCCTCGGCCGGACTCGCCAACAGCCGGCTCAACGCGCCGGCCAAGGCCTCAGGATCGCGGGGCGGAATCATGATTCCGCTTTCGCCGTGCCGCATGATATCCGGGATGCCGCCGACGTTGGTCACCACGACGGGCAGTCCCGCCGCCATACCCTCGACGACGCTCTTGGGGAGCCCCTCACCGAATGACGGCAGGCAGAAGATATCGCACGCCAAAAGCACCTGCGGCACTTCAGTAAAGGGCCTTCGTCCGAGAAGGTGAAGCCGATCACGCCACCCCCCGGCGGCCGCCGTCTTTCGGAGCCACTCAGCGAGCGGCCCGGTTCCCATGAAAACGAGATCGGCATCCGGAAACGCCGAGTGAACCTTCGTAAACGCCTCGGCCAGTACGCGGACGCCTTTTCCCTCGTTCACCGAGCCGACAAAAATGATCAGCCTGTGGCGGAGCGGCAGTCCGAGATTGCGTCGCTGCTCTTCACGGCTCGGAGCATTTTGATATCGGGCCAGATCGATGCCTCTATTGAAGACGTGCACCGGCGCGGACTCTTCGGTGAGTTTGCGAATGTCCGCAATCGCCCCCTCGGCCTCAACGAGAATGAGATCCGACTCGCGAAGCACGATTCGCGTCTGGGCCATGATCCGTTCGCACTGATACGGGTACGTATGCGCGTCGCTGCCGATGCTCGAAAGCATGACCGGCAGCTTCAGTTCACGACTCAGGCGCACGGCGGATACGCCGTCGGGCGTCAGCTCGCAACCATAGATGATGTCAAAAGGCTTGTGCTCATGAGCCCGCCGCGCGACGCGCGCGATCGGCGCATGACGCCAGGCGGCCTCATGCGCCCGCCACTTCCTTCCCGGCAGCCGCCAGAAGCGCGGACAATCGACGGGGACATCGTCGAGCACATATCGCCGCGGCACCGGCCGTCCACCTTTCCGTTTCCAGTTGCGCGAGAGCCATTGGTAGAATCGCATCTGTGGTCGAATCACCTCGACCTCATGGCCGCGGGCGATCAACGAACGGAAATTCAGGTGCTGGTGTGTGCCGACATAGTCATCCGCGGCAAGGGGATAGAGGCTCGCGATGGCGAGGATTCGCATGAGGAGACCGCACTCCGCCGGGAATATCGAAATAAACTAGACGTATGACGGCGAATGCGAGTATACCCTCGGCCAACCGGAGGGCATAGCGTCGTAGCTGGTCTGGGGCAATCGCATCTGTTCGCGCTGCTCCTCCTCAAGGCGGGACCGATAAGCGACAGCGGCGCTGAAGATGGGGATGAACCAGAACGCCTTGTTCGAAAAGCAGGGATGCGCCTGACCCGTCACAAAAAAGAAGATGAACGCCGATCGCACCAGCCATTTCTCAGCGGGCGCCTTGGTTTTCAGCGATGCGAGGGTCAGCTTCCCGAAATACCACATGATAAAGACGAACCCGAGAATTCCCAGTTCCGCCGTGATCAGCATGATGTCGTTGTGAATGGCCCAGTGTTCTCCGCGATAGGCGATGGTGTAATTCTTGTATCCGGATCCGAGAGCCGGATGACGGATGATGTTTCTAAAGCCTCGTGACATGAGCATGAATCGATCATCAACCGACTTTCCGCGCTTTTTCGGATCGATGAGCCGCCGCACCGCCTCGGTCTTTGAATACTTGCTCGACAGCACGAAATTCACGCCCGCGACGAAGAGCAGCGACGCCACGACCACACCGATGATCATGCCGCGCGATCGAAGGAACGTGTGCAGCGTCAAGCCCGTGACGA
>CALLKH010000150.1 GCA_938008425.1 uncultured Planctomycetaceae bacterium
GAAGGCCTGTCCATCCTGCAACCGCACTTTCAGCTCCATTGATCATCGCTTCGAATTCGTGCTGGGCGCATTGTCAGGTTACACATTTCGAATCCCTCAGGGAATGTTCGTAACCGGCCGTGAGATCCTCTGTCCGCGCGATTTTCATATTTCGAGACGCCACCTCAGTGTCGCCTGCGTGAACGGCAGCGTGATGGTCGAAGACGCCGGCAGCGCGAACAAAAGCTACGTCGACGGCCGGCCCGCCGACCAGGCCATCACTCTGGTGTCAAAGTGTCAAATTGCAATCGCCGGCAACATCGGCGTTTACACCATCAACTAGGAGGTTAGCGACATGAACGCGACTCAGAACTGTCAGTTTTGCAATATTGCGAACCACGACACGGCGAAGTACTGCCAAAAATGTGGAAGACCGCTCGGGGCCACGCTGCTGCAAGGCCGAACTGTGGTTATACCCAAGAGCCCGCCTCCCGCAGGCGGCCAATTAAAGATCGATCCGAGGACCATCATCGCTCGTGCAAGAAAGGCCTTCGGTGCCGGATCAACCGTCGTCGGCTATCCTTCTGTCCGAGGCAATCTCAACACGCAGCACGAGGATATGTACCTGGTGGGAGATGTCTCATCCAGCATGGAAGAGGAGTTCGATCGGGGCATCTACAAGATTGAAGCACTTCGGCGCGCATCGGTCAGTCTTGTTATAAACAAGAACCAGATCGATCCCGAAGATCGCATCGGCGTGATCACATTCTGCGAACAAGCCGACATTCTGCTTGGGCTAACTTCGATCGGCGCCAACAAGTTAACCCTGATCAAGACTATTCAGGACCTTGAAGCCGCCGGCGGTACTGACATCGAGAAGGGACTCGCGATGGCTCGCGATCATTTCGACTGGTCGCGCACAGATGTCGTCCGCCGAATCACACTTTTGACCGATGGAGAAGATGACAGTGATCCGATTCCAACCGCCAACGATCTCAAGCGTCGCGGGGTCATCATCGATGTCATCGGAATCGGCGCCTCACCAAGCAACGTGAACGAAAAACTGCTCAAGGGCCTTTCATCGACAATCGAAGGTGAAGTGCGGTATCGCTTCATCAAGAATCACCGTTCGCTGATCGACCACTACACCCGACTTGCAAACAAGACGTCTACCCTCCCCTAGGAGATGATCGATGACTTTTCTCGAATATCTCGTGACGATCTTGGCAAGGGGCCTGAACGCGGCCATTGAACTCGCAGTGATCTTCTGCCTCGTCCGTTTACTTGCGAGTCGGTTCCGCAATCGAGTCCTTTCGACTCTTGAAGCGATCGGGCGGCCATTCGTCGACGCGATGTCCGACTCTGCTGTTCGAGTATTCCGCAGGCTTCGCGGCGCGCGGGTCCTTACTGAATCGGAACGCTTGTCGCTCGTGGTTCTGACACTGTTGTTCATTCATTGGATACTTGACGCGGTGAGCGCGACCGGTTGATGACGGGCGATTCCCTTTGGCTGGCGCGATAGAAGGAGACGTGATATTATGAACCGGAAGCTGGTCTCGCAGGAGCTGGTGAGCGCCCTCTGGGACGTACCACCAGTTCTGACCCCTCAGGAGGCCGCGGGGCTGCTGAGGATCAAGGTGTCAACCCTTTATCGCCACGTCAGCGAGGGTCGCTACGCTGGCTCGGTTAAGCGCGGAAAACCCCTGAGGTTCTGGCGTGATCGGCTGATCCAGGAGTTCATGCGGTGAATCCAAGCGATTATCCGCGATACGGCAACTGCCGCATTTTACAGAGGCGCTCGAAACGCCGGTGGACGAGGAATTGGCAGGAAAAGTGAAATTCTCCTGCCTGCTCCAAGAAATCCACCGGGGCGAGGTCTACACTCGATCACGGCTAATTCGGAGTTAGAGACATGAAACTTATCGATCGTGAACGGGTAGACGGAACGCAGGTGACCATCGGCCGCCGGATGTCCTACACGAAGGGGAAGCAGAGGGTCTCTGCCCGCTTTGCGGCGGAATATCGGGACGACGTCGGCAAGCAGATCTGCGAAACGCTGACGACGACGAACAAGTCGCAGGCGCGGCGGCTGGCGCTGGAGATCCAGAAACGGCTGGACGCCGGAACCGACAAGGTACCGGAGGCGACGATCACGGTCGACGAATTGGCCGACCGCTACTTTGAATCGGTGAAGGCTAGGGGTGTCGCCCCGAAGACCGAGTGGAAGTACCGGACCGATCTGGAGAAGCTGAAGGAATTCAGCACGGAACAGTCCTTGACACTCGCCCGACGGTTCACGGCGGATGATCTCTACAAATTCCGAAAGTGGCTCTTCGATCACAAGTATGCGCCAAAAACCGTCGATGGGGCGCTGGTGTTGACGAAACAGGTCTTCAAGTGGGGATGGCGTCAATCGGTTCTTCGCGATTACCGGCTCGCCTCGGCCACGCTGCCGAAGGCCAAGGCCAAACCGCAACCCTGCTTCACCACGGCGCAGGTGGAATTACTCATTGCCGCTGCATCGGGCGAAGACAGGGCGGCGTTTTCCCTGATGGCGTACGCAGGGCTTCGCATCGGTGAGGTCGAGCAGCTTCGATGGGAAGACTTTCGGCTTCGCGAGGGCAAACCGACGATGATTCACGTTCGCCGGGGCGGCTCGAACGGCACGACGAAGGACAAGGATGACCGATTCGTTCCGGTCCATCCCCGGATCGCCGAACTTCTCGATAAACCGAAGCCGCACGGCGAGGTCTTCCAAGCCATCGCCGAGCGGACTCTGCTCAAGCGACTGAAGGAGCTTTGCCGGAAGTGCGGATTTATCGGGGCCTTCAAGTACAAGCTGCATTCGTTTCGCCATCACTTCGCGAGCCTCTGTGCCAATCACCACGTCGCTTATC
>CALLKH010000151.1 GCA_938008425.1 uncultured Planctomycetaceae bacterium
CCTACATCACCGTGTTCGGCGTCAATCCCGACCGCCGCGGGCGGGGCGACATCGGCGAGGAGCGGCATGACGACTGATCCCCTCGGAATCGTGATGCCATGAAGTGTGACATCCTCTTGGGCGTATGCAGGCTTGGTGCCCTGAATCGGCCCCTGGTAGCGGAGGATTTCCTCGATGGCGGATTCCATGAAATCGGGCCCGGATCGAAGGCGCGCCAACTGTTCAGGATGTTGCAGTAGCGTGACGACGCTGTTGGTGATCAGGTGCACGGTCGTTTCATAGCCGGCAACGATGAGCAGGAAGACCATGCTGACAAGCTCATTCTCGGTCAGCTTGCGTCCCTCCTCTTCGGCCTGAATCAGACCTGACAGGATGTCGTCTTTCGGCTCGGCCCGTTTGCGGGCGATGAGTTCGCGAATGAACCGGACCGCGCGCGGCATCTCGAAGAACAGCGTCCGCAGGAGATTCCATCCCGAGAATCCGTGCGTCAGGGTGCGCATGCTCTTTCGAAACTTCGGCATGTCATCCTGCGACACGCCGACCATTTCGCTGATCACGGTGACTGGGATCGGCAACGAGTAAGTCGTCATGAGGTCGACGGTGCCTGCCATCTCGACGCTGTCGAGGAGTTGATGCGTCAATCGCTCGATTCGATCTTCCAGCCGTTGCAAGACCCGCGGGGTGAACGCCGACTGCACGAGATTTCGAAGCCGCCGATGCTCGGGCTCATCCTCGATGATCATGCTCCGGGCCATGATCGCCATCGATTTGGGCAGGGGAATAATGAATCGTCTGCGCGATCCGGTCGCCGTCGATCGGTTGCGGACGAAGCGCGGATCCTTCAGGACGGTGATACAGTCGTCGTAACGCGAGACGAACCAGGCCCGAATGAAGCTGACGCGGCCGCGATACACCGGCGCTTCTTCGCGCAGCCATTTGTAGTACTCGTACCGTCGGGACGAGAACTGCGGACTGGCCAGATTGATGGGGTGTTTGATGTCGATGGGTGCGACTCCGCGTGAATTCTCAGGCAGTTCGATTGCCCGAACCCCGGCAAGTCAAAGGGATGGTCGGCGATCCGGCGTCTCTGTGATCATTCGGCGTCCAACGCCCTGATGGCGGTATACATCCGGTCTCAATTCTTCGCCGACTTTTCCGCGGTGCGACGCTCCCAGATTTCCTCAGCTTCCGGCCGGCGCAGATAGTACGGCACCAGCTCGTTCGCGGGCGTGAACTGTCCGGCCTGCGTGAGCAACCAGCCGAGGCGGTGTACATTCGCCGCCAGCGGCCAGCCGAACTCCATGTCGATAATCGTTCCGCCGGCCGCAGTGATGGCATCGGCGTGATACAGCGTGCCTTCGCCAATCACGGCCGTCAGCGCGGGCGTTAAAGCGAGCAGCTTGGGCGGTTCGTCGAGGATCGGATCGACGGTTCGAATGTACCGGCCATCCTTCAATTCGTAGATCGCGCCGAAGACCCGCTTGCTCTTTGCATCGAGCATGGCCGCGAGTCGCTCCGGGGGCCGGGCGAGTCGAAGTCCATTCTCAGCGATGACGTCAAGGGTGGGCACGGCGCAGAGCTTCGCACCGGTCGTCAGGGCGAAGTGTCGGGCGAAGGTGACGGCGACGCGCAGGCCGGTGAAGCTGCCGGGGCCGATCGAGAGGTAGCAGTGGTTTACCTGAGAGGGCGTCCAGCCGTGCTTAAGCATTAAATCGTTGAGGATCGGGATCAGATCGCGGGCGTGTTCGCGGTCGGTGGTGAAGGGGGCCTCCCCGATGGGTGTCGGCCCTTCGGCGATGGCGACGGAGCCCATGCGGCCGGAGGTCTCAAGGGCGATGATTCTTGGATGGTTCATACGGTTTCAGGCAGTCGCGGTGTTTTTCCGAAAGCGTTAAGATAGGTGATTCGTGCGCCGCGGTAAACGGGACGGGCCCAAAGAGGCTCACGGGCGGGCGCGATCGGGCGATCGGGTGGAATGAGGAGACGGGCATGAGCAACGCGCGAATACTGGTAGAGGATTATGCCGATGTGACGGTGGTCACCTTTCAGGACAGCTCCATTCTGGAGATGAAGGCGATCGACCAGATCGGCGAGGCACTCTACGAACTGCCCGACAAGAAGGATAAGAAGAAAATCGTACTGGACTTTACGAATGTAAAGTTTCTCGCGTCGCACACCATCGGCGTGCTGCTCAACCTTCAGAAGAAATGCAAGGCCATCAACGGGCAGTTGGTCATCTGCGCGGTCAAGAAGGAACTGATGAAGCTCTTCACGATTACCAACCTCGACAAGATCTTCAAGTTCTTCCCCGACGACGCGGCGGCGCTCAAGCACTTCGGCGTGAACGTGAGCTAGGGATACTTCAATTCTCTTATCCGATCCAGGCATCAGCCACGGCATGTGATTTGGCGCCCGTCTCATGATTTGGGGCGGGTCTTCGTCGCGCTTGAATCGAGATTCGCGCCGACATACGATCCCAGCCTTGATAAGAAGCCTCGCAAAGACGCGTCGCGCGTGGACGGCGCATTCAACTTCCAAGGAGTTTTCATGATTCGAACGATCACCTGCGGCCTCGTGCTGACGCTGGGCCTCGCCTCCGGATGCACCGGCACCTCATTACTGGTGTGTGCGAATGACCTCGACGGTTCGGAATTCGGATTCACACTGACCGTGCCGGCCGAATTCACCTGCTCGAACGTTTTGCCGAACCCGACCTCGCTCGCAAACGTCGGCTATCGCAACACGGCCGCCGGCCGAACGGCGTCGGTGCAGGTCAACTCGCCGCAGAACGGTTCGATCGGCGACGGGGTGGATTCCGAGGATCTCGGCGACCGAACGGCCAACGGATTCACGTTCGAGCGGCAGAAGCTGACGTTCGAGGGCATCGGCGTGAGCTATGTCGGCGGCGCGACACTGCCGGGCGAGGGCAACATTCTGTTCATCACGGTGTCCGGCAGCGAGGACAGCGCGGAACTGCTCACCACGCTCAACGCGATCATCGACTCGGTTCAGGCGTCGAGCTGAGTCGCGCCGGGGGCGCCCAAAACGTAAAATCAAAATCGATCTTTCTCGGGAAACCGGCGGAATTTTTCCGCCGGTTTTTTTCTTGAAACAAGTTGTCAAAATACTTGCAATCCTTCGACGGGGGTAGTAGGCTTACGACAAGTGTAGTTGGAAACGGAACAACGTCATGAGCGAAAAAACCATCAAATTGAGCGCGGCTGAAATTGAG
>CALLKH010000152.1 GCA_938008425.1 uncultured Planctomycetaceae bacterium
CACCCAGGGCGGAAGTTGAACCGGGTCGAGGCTCAGCAGTGAGGTCCCCCACTGCTGCATGCGGCGCTGGCTGATGGCCTTGATGACGGCGTCGGAACTCGACGGTTTGAAGGCGCCTTCCTGCGGTTCGAGGGAACACCAGGTAAACGGATGGACCGCGAAGTCGAAAAGCTCGCCGAGCGATTTCAGGTAGGCCTCTGACGACTGGCCGGGATCGACCCTGCATCCGAGCGGACGCTTGGCAAGCTGGCCCGCCGCCAGCCGTCGCTTGAGGAACACGTCGGCATGAAGCGATGTCACGGCTTCACCGGCGGCGAGCGAAACGGCCAGTGAGGCATCGGCGCACTTCGCCGCGGTGAGATCGTCGGGAGCCGTCAGAGCATCGACGAGCAGCTTTCGGGCTCCGTCGATCTTCTCGTAGATCGCCGCGCCTTCTGGAAAATCGTAAAGACCCCAGTCCTCGCGCTTCTGGGCGATGCGCATCAACTGACCGCGGGCGATTTCGACGTTCAAATTGTATGGCTCGCGTCGCTCCTGCAGGCGAGGCGTTTCGAGCATCAGGCGGCCAATGCCGGGAACGGGCCAGAGCAGCGACAGCGCAGCGGCTCCGCGGGATCGCGTGTCAAACACGATCTCGCCGCCGGCGAACCGAACGTCGGCGCGAAGCGGCACGCGATCGTTGCCGACGAGGTATGCGCTGGCCAGATCGATCGACTTGGCCGGCGCGCCATTCTCAAAAACCTTGATTCGGAGCATTCTCTGGCCGTCAGTGGGCGCGACGCACGCGCGAATTCGTCACGAAAACGGAACGGGAAACATCCACGTGCGGGCGATCGGCTCGCCGTCGCGGCGGGTCCCTTATTCAAGCGAAATATTAAGGTGAAAACAAGTCGGCGTACAGCATCGGCGTCGGAGTTCCAGCGGACGGTCATCAACGACGACACCACGCGCCTCAGGCGGGTTTATTCCGAGGCTTCCACAGGAAATTGCTCAAATCGACTCGGCGACCATCGAGGAACTCGACGCCCTCCGCCAATAGACGATCCATCTGCACGTCAGGTCCGGCGCCGTCGCGAAGACTGATCCGCCCGCCGGCATTCACCACCCGATGCCAGGGCGTCGCATCCGCCAGCGGCGAATCGCGAAGAACGGTTCCCACCAGCCGGGACCGCCCGGGAAGACCGGCCAGTTCGGCCACGCGCCCATAGGTGCAGACGCGTCCGGTCGGAATTCTGCGAATGACATCGAGAATTCGCATGTGCCTGTCGGAGACGTCGTCCGTCGGGAGATCAACTCTTTTTCTGGACTGGCTGATCCGGCGGGCCACGGGCGTTGGTCTCCCGGGATGAACGGTGATCAGGTCACCGGGGTCTGCGGCTTCTTTCCGTTCAGGACGGCGATGACATTCTCGGCGGCGAGTTCGGCCATTCGATTGCGCGTGGTGATCGTCGCGGAGCCGATGTGGGGCAAGAGGACCACGTTATCCATCTCAAGAAGCTCCGGCGGCATCGCCGGCTCCTTGTCGTACACATCGAGCCCTGCCGCGGCGAGTCGGCCGCTCTGCAGTGATCGAATCAACTCGACCTGATCGATCACGGCGCCGCGAGCCGTGTTGATCAGGATGGCGCCGCGCTTCATGCGGGCGAAGGCCTTCGCGTCGATCAACTGATGGGTCTCATCCGTGAGAGGCGTGTGAATCGAGACGAAATCGGACTGTTCGAGCAGTTCGTAGAGCGACGCCCGCTTGGCGCCGAGTTCCTCGATGCGTGCGGCCCGCTGGCGGGAGTGGTAAAGCACATTCATTTCGAACCCGCGGGCGCGACGAGCCACCGCAGTGCCGATTCTTCCGGCGCCGATGATGCCCAGCGTGCGCCGATAGACGTCGTAGCCGAGAAAATCGAGCATGCCCCAGCCGCGCCAGGCGCCGGCGCGAACGCCGCGCTCGGCCTCGCCGGTTCGCCGCGCGGTCGAAAGCAGGAGCGCCCACGTCAGGTCGGCCGTGGCCTCGGTGAGAACGTCCGGGGTGTTGGTGACGGTGATGTTGAATTCACGGGCGGCGGCGAGGTCGATGTTGTCCACACCCACGGCGCAATTCGCGACGACCTTGCATCGCGGCGCTGCGGCCTTGAGGAACGGCCGATCGATGGCATCGAGCAGCTGGCAGATGACCGCGTCATGCCGGCCGGCTTCCTGCATGAGGGCGTCGTTGTGCGGCCCGGCCATGGGCGTCATCTTGACGGTGAGGCCGGCCTTCTGAAGCAGCGCGACGCCGCTTTCGGGAATCATGCGGGGAACGTAAACCGACCGACTTTCCATCGCGAACCACCTCCACCCATCGCGTCAGAAAAACAGAAATCGACAGCATATCGTTCCAGCAGCGTGGTGGAAAGCCGCACGCGAGATAGTCGGAAGCTCCTCCAGCGGGTATGCTTGAACGCTGCGGCGACTTCGCATTTCGAGCCGTACGCGATGCATATCGCGCGCCTTTGCGCTGTGGCGTTGACGAGATTCGGCCGATCTTTTCCTGACGGTCTGACGTCGGTCGAGGCGCAGCCGCACCAAACGGCCGATAACTATTACGGTGCCTTTGAGCCATGTTCGAGCAGTTGCAGAAAACCATCAGCGATGTGATCGGCCGCCGGGAGTGGACCGACCTCGTTGAGCTGCTCCTGATCGGCTCGGCGGTGTATGCGGTCATGCACTTCCTGCGGGGGACGCGCGGGGCGCGCCTGCTTCGCGGTTTTACGCTGCTCCTGGTGGGCGGGACGCTGCTGCTCTATCTGCTTGCCAACGCACTGGATCTCTCGCGGATCCAGGTGCTCTTCCCGATCTTCATCTCGGCGCTCTTCCTTGTGGCGCTGGTGTCGTTTCAGCCCGAACTTCGACGGGCGCTGATTCGACTCGGCGCGACGACCTGGTTCGTCGAGTCGTCGGCCGAGATTGACCGGGTCATTGAGGAAGTGGTCGACGCGGTGGCCTATCTGTCGAAGAACAAGATCGGCGGCATCGTCGCGTTTGAGCGCGCGACGGAGTTCGGCGCTCTGACCCAGGACGCCGTGAAGCTGGATTCCGAAGTCTCGAGCCAGCTCCTGACCACGATTTTCTGGCCCGGGTCGGCGCTGCACGACATGGGCGTCGTCATTTCGCGCGGCCGGATTTCGGCGGCGGCGGTTCAGTTTCCGCTCACGGACTCCGGCGACGTCAGCCTTGAACTGGGATCGCGACATCGTGCGGCGATCGGCTTGTCCGAGGACTCCGATGCGCTCGTCGTTGTCGTCAGCGAGGAGACGGGGATCATCAGCGTGATCGAAGAGGGAAAGATTCGTCGCGGACTGACGCCGGAGTCGCTTCGCAGCGCACTTCGGGAAGGACTCGGAAGACCCGGCAGTTCGCACCGGGCGGCGGAAGACAATGCCTGAAACGAACGGAGCAATCTGGTCGAAGATCAAGACCGGGCTGGCGGTCAGCAGCATCACGCTGCTCATCTGGCTCGCGGCGGATCAGAATGTCGCGATCGACGAGGAATTCACCGTTTCGGTTCGATTGACGTCGCCCGAGCAGGATCGATACGCCGGATTCGCGGAGGCGCCCTACCAGCGGACCTTCACCGTGAAAATGAAGGGCCGTCGCAACCGCCTGCGTGAATTCGGACGGCTCGTCGATTCGGGTGAGGGACTGCTGGCGGTGATCGACCGTTCGACGCCGACGAGCAGCGATCCGCGCACGCTCAACGTGGCCGACGACATTCTCTCGCGCGTCAAGGAGATTCGAGAATCGCGCCTGACGGTTCTGAGCGTCGATCCTGAGAACGCAGACGTGATCGTCGATCGGTATACAACGATACACGACGTTCGCGTCAAGCCGGACTACGGCGAGCTCAGAGTCACGCCCGAGTTTCTTCGGGTGACGGTCTCGGCGCGCGTGCCGAGATTCATCCGGCGAATGCTCGGTGACGCCCCCATCGCCCGCGCCGAGCCCAAGCAGAGTATTCAGCAGGTGAACCGGCCGGACGGCAGCTTCGAAGTCGCGGGCATTCTCTCGTTTGACATTCTTGATCAGCTGGATCCGAACCTGAAGATCGACTTTGAACCTTCGAACGAGGTGACGATCGCCGGCCGGATCGAGGCGATGACGTCGACCGAGAGCAAGGGACCGATCCAGATCAACTGGGCGGTTCCGGACGAGGTTCAGCGTGACTACACCCTCGTGACGGACCAGGTGAATTTCCGCGTTTACATCGACGTGACGGGCCCCCGGGAGCGCGTCACGCAGCTCGATCCGCGTCGCATCCGGGCCTATATCGACGTGTTCGCGGGCGACGTCGACAGCCCCGGACCCAACAAGGAAATCGTACGGGAGGTTCGGTTCATCCTGCCGCGCGACGCCGACGACTGCACGATCGCCCCCGGCTCGCAGACGTACCAGGTTCGTTTCCGGCTGGAACCCCGGCCGCACGGCGTACCGTCGACCGTCGGCGCAGCCCGGCCCGCTCCGTGAGCGAAGCGCGAACCCTTCACATCGCGGGCTTCTCCGCGAGACGCTTTGAAAAAATAATGGTTGCGATCGTCATGAACGCGGCGGCGGCGGCGAGCAGCACGACGCACGGCCATAAGATGCCGGCGAGGCCGTCATGCCGAATGAGTGCCATGAACCCGTCATAGGCCCAGCCATTGATCGTGAAAAGGCCGAGCTTCTGCATGAACAGCGGCATGACGAAACGGGGCACCATGCTGCCGCCGATGGCGCTCATGGCGAGAATGATCATCGAACTCACCGCGTCCAGCTGTTCACCGGTTTTGCAAAATGAGGCCATCAACATGCCCAGCGCGGTGGCGGAGATGCAGGTGGCCAGCGTGAGAGTGAGAAGCCCGGTGGTGATGTCCCAGATCGCGACCTGAAAGACCAGCCATGCGTAGAGGTACATGACGTAACACTGGGCGAATGAGACGACGAGCGCCGTGACCATCTGGCCGGAGAGGATGTGAACGGTTCCGATCGGCGCGGCGAGCATTCGTCGAATTTCGCCCCGTCGAAGCGATTCGAGCATGCCGCGAGACGCGCCGGACGCGCCGAAGAGAATGAACATGGGAACGATGGCGGCCAGAAACGAATTCTTCGCCGCATTCGGCATGCCGCTCTTGGCAACGCCGACCGTGTGAACGTCGATCAAACGCCGGGGCTTTGAATCCGCGACCGCCGCTGAAGCATCCGTCGCGCCGCCGGGCTCCGCCGTCGAAGCGTTTTCCTCAGTCGAGGGCTTGATTCCGAAATTCAACGCCCCGCCGAGTTGCTCGAAAAGCGCCCGCCCCGCCGCCATCTGAACCATGCCGGAGACGATTTCGGCTTCGAGCGGCTGCGACTCGTCGTAGATCAGATCGACGCCGTGGTGATTCTCACCCGACATCACCGTCGGCGAGGTCGAGTAGCCCCTGGGAATCACCAGCGCGACGCGAAAGAGGCCCTCGTGATAGATGGCCTCACGGGCGCTGTCGGGCGTGAGGAGCGGCATCTCGGGGTCCTCGCCCTCGTGCGTGATGACCTTCACGTTGTTGGCGCGGAGCATCGTGACGAGGCGAGCCGACGCCTCGGTCTGATCGAGATCGATGACCGCCACGCGAAACGGGCGCCCGGCTGCGCCGGAGAAAATCGACGTGAAAATGGTGTAGAGCACAATGCCGGGAACGAGCATGAAGAGAACCGTCGCCCGGCTGCGCACAATGACGCGAAGCTGCGTGAGGGAGATGAGCAGGATGATTCGGATCGATCGCATGAGCCTCACTAATCTCGCAGCGCGTGGCCGGTCAATTCGAGAAAGACGTTTTCCAGTGTGGGCTCATGAATGCCCGCGCCGGTGATGCGCAGCCCCTCTTCGTGCGCCGCCTGCAACACCTCCACCAGACCGCCGCGTCCATCGTTCAGGCTGAGCATGGCGCTGGAGTTCTCAATGGACCAGCCGACATCGCCGAGTCGATGGGCGAGCGCCGCGACGTTTTCGTTTGAAAGCCCATCGGCCTTCAGTGTGACGATTCGCCGGGCCTTGACGAGGTTGATCAACTCTTCAAGCGTGCCCACGGCCACGATTCGGCCGCGGTCGATGATGGCGGTCCGGCCGCAGAGCCGCTGGGCTTCTTCCATGTAATGGGTCGTGTAGAGAATGGCGCGGCCTTCTTCGGCCAGGCGCTCCACGATGTCGAAAATGTAGGCGCGGGCATGCGGGTCGACGCCGACGGTCGGTTCGTCCATGAGCACCACGTCGGGACGATGAACGAGCGCCGCGGCGATGTTCAACCGGCGCTTCATGCCGCCTGAGAATGTCGCGACGACGTCACGCGCCCGATCGATGAGCCCGACGGACCTGAGTGATTCCTCGACGCGCTGTCGCAGGTCGTCTCCGTGAAAGTCGTAGAGCCGGCCGACGAATCGAAGGTTCTCCTGGGCAGTCAATTTCTCGTTGAGCGAGATTTCCTGGGGAACGTAGCCGAGGTGGTACTTGTAGTCGGACCGGCGCGAAGTGATGTCGCCGTGAATGACCACCTCGCCTTCGTCGGGCTGGAGGATCGTTGCGATGATGTCGATCGTCGTGGATTTTCCCGCGCCGTTGGGGCCGAGCAGCCCGACCACTTCGCCGGCCTCGATCGAAAAACTGATGCCGTCGACGGCCCGCGTGCCGCCGTAGGACTTCTTCAGGTTTCGAACTTCAAGCACCGCCAATGGCCGGAACCTCCAGAATGCGAGCCGGGCATTCTAACCGCCCCGGCGTATCTGTTAATATCCGCCCTCATGGCAACCACAGCGATTCTAAGTGAGATGCATCAAATTCGGCTGAGTTTCGACGCGAAGGCGGGAAACTCGAAGAAAAAGCTGCTGGCGAAGGCGCGGAAGATCGCGCCCGATGATCCTGAGGTGCTCATCGCGTATCACGACACCCTGCTCTTCATGGCGGCGTATCCGGACGACGCGGAGATGCTCAAGACCGTGAACGCGGAGCTCGAACGCGTCGCAGCCGTTGCGGGAAAAAGTCAGGGGCGATCCTGGGAGCGCGCACTTGCCGACACGGGGATCGGCGGAACGCGCACAACGTCGCAGTTCACCATTCGCATCGCGCGGTGGCTCAGCGAACGATTCGGCGGCGATGTCGAACTCGACTGGAGTGACGATGAAGCGGTCGGCCGGCTCGAAGAGTTCCTGCCTCGCATCACGACGACGGTGGAAGGCGACGGTCTGCGCAACGAGCGATACGACACACGGGCGTGGGCGCAGATGGCGCGCGGCCGGTCGAAGCAGACCGATCTGGCGTGGCTGCTCAGGCGCTTCGAACAGGTCGATGCGAGCGAATCGATCAAGGAGGAAATGTTTGATCGAATCGGCATGCGCCTCCGTTGGACGCACAACGATTTCGCCATGTCGCGAAGCGGGACGCGATTTCCTGCACGGCCGATCTTTTATCAAAGCGACCCACTGATGCGTGCGATTGATGCCGGCGCCATCATTTCGACCAAGTTGCGGGAAACGCCGCCGCTCGCTCCGACAAGTGCCATGCGCGTTCTCGATGCCGCCCGGGCGACGCTCTGCGCCCGCCATCGAGAGACCGATCCGATGACCTACGCCAACGAGCGCGAAATCACCCTGCTGCGTCTCGATCGCGGCATCGACGTGGCGCTCTTCGGCATGACGCCGGACGAACGGCTGCCCATCGAGAGCTATTTCGGCTACGTGGCCGCGCGGAATCGCGTGCCGATGGCCTACGGCGGCGGCTGGGTGCTCGGCGGGCGATGCGAAATCGGCGTGAACATCTTCGACGAGTTTCGCGGCGGCGAATCGGCCTACTTGTTCGCGACGATTCTGCGGGCATATCGGCAGCACTACAACGTTGAACGATTCTTCGTCGATCCGTATCAGTTCGGCGCGGGCAATCCCGAGGCGATCGCCTCGGGCGCGTTCTGGTTCTACTACCGGCTGGGCTTCCGACCCACGGACGCGGCCGCGAGGCGCCTCGCCGAATCAGAGGCGGCGAGAATCGCGAGTGATCGGAGTTACCGGACACCGCCCGCGACGCTCCGACGCCTGGCGAAATCGCGTATTTACCTCGATACGGGCCCAAGCGACCGGAAAGCCGGAATCCCGGTCCTGGGCGAGTTCGATCTGGCCGAGGTCGGCACGGCCGTGACCGCGTGGATTGGGCGAAAATTCGACGGCGACCTCAAACGCGCAAGAAAGTGGTCGGTCGAGCGGGCGATGAAGCTTTTGAATCCCTCCAGCCACCTGCAGTGGTCAAACGACGAGCGACGGGCGTTCGAGGCGTTTTCGCTGCTGATCGGGCCGATCGACGACCTCGCCCGCTGGTCGCGTCCGGATCGAAGGTCGCTGGGCATACTGATGGCCTACAAGGGCGGGGTCCTGGAACGTGATTTCGCTCTCGCCACGCAGCACTATCCTCGATTGGTGGCCGCTGTTGCCGAAATGGCGGAGACGCAGGCCCGGTGGTGA
>CALLKH010000153.1 GCA_938008425.1 uncultured Planctomycetaceae bacterium
CGTGATCGGGCCGCCCGCCGTATCCGAGAACGCGAGAATGACATCGAACTGTCCGGCGCCGTTGGAGGAGTGATAGACAATTCCGATCTCGGCCGCGGCATCGACCAGCAGGCCGGTGGCCAGCGTCGTCGTCTGCGGCGCGGCGTTGGTGTGATCGCAGACGTTCCACGCCGGGGCGATGCCGACGTTTGTTGCAGCATTCACGGCCGCCTCGTAGGCCCAGATGGTGGCCGGCGCGAAACCGCTGCATCGGGAGCCCAGGTGGACGATATCAAGGCCGTTCAGTGCCGGGTCGACGCCGGTCGTGTTTCCATAGCCCAGCGTGTTAAAGAAGGCGTACGAAAGGCCGGTGTTTCCGGTGGGCTGGCCCGAATAGAAGCCGATGGATTGATTGTCGGAGGGATCGAAGACGAGCCCGCGATCGGCGATGGATCGGTAGCCGTTTGCGGAATCAGCGTTGGCGTTCGTCGCCGCGGCAGTCCATTCGTCTGACAGACCGGTGATGGCCGCGGAGTGCGCCATGCCGTGGAAGTTGTAGTTGAGCGGAATATTCGTCGTGACAACGGCCGCCATGGATGTGGCACCCGCGATGCTGATGATCGCGGCCGCGGCCCCGGCGTAAATGCTCAGTCGAAAGCGGTTCATATCCGGTCTCCTCCATTTGGTGAGGGGGCGAATGCGTGTTCAACCGCGCGTCAGCCGTCCCGACGATCCTTCGCCGCGCGATCTGTATTTGGAGCAGCCCCATGACTCTGGCTCGCCCAGAGGGTTTTGATACTAGCTGAGTGCAGTTGGGAATTGCACGCAGTTTCAGTTCGAAAACGGCCCGCACAGGGTCGAATGTTACGCACGTACAATAAATGTCGCATCGGTACCGCGCGGGACGCCGACGTCCTTCTTGCACGAATTTGAAGGGGTGGTCTGACCGGATTTTCAGTCTCGCGGCAGTCTCACTGTCGAATCGAAGTGAGCCCGAACTTGATCGATCGGCGCCTGATTCGGATGCTTTCGTATCACATCTGCTCGGCACTAGCGCCGCCACACGTGATGACCACGACTGCGGCCCCTCTGTCTGACGCTCGAATGAGGGGAAACTTGCGTATTATCAGGGGAATTCCCCTAGTTGTTCGGCGTAGGAGCCGGGTGATCCGAATAGGACAATTGTATCAATGCCTCGATGAGGGCCCCTCGCGACGGTCCGAACCGGATAAGGAACCCGGTCAGTGCGCGATGGTCATTCGGCGCATCCTCAGCCATCCTTGTGGCGGAACTCCGTCGGTGTGGTCTTCGTGATCTTGCGAAACACCCGGCAAAAATAGGCCAGATCGTGGTAGCCGCAGTTGGCGGCGATTTCCTTGAGCGGGCTGTTGTACTGCCGAAGCATGAACTTGGCCCGGTCGATGCGCACCAGTGTCAGGTAGTCGCTGAACCGCATGGCGCCTTCGCGCCGAAACAGACGCGACACGTGGTTGGGCGTGAGGCCAAACGTTTTCGCAACCGATTCCCGCGTGATGGGATTCTGAAAGTTCTCCTGAACGTAGAGCCCGAGGGCTTCGAAGGTTCGTGCCGCCTTTCGAAGATGGGGTGACGTCGGCCCCGCCAGCAGATGCTTGCAGGCATGTAGCAGCGACTCGGCCAGCAGGCAGTCGAGCGGTTTCTGTCGAGGCTGGACCGCGAGAATGGCGAGGGCGCTGAGAACATGCTGGGCCAATCCCTCGAACGGGCTGATCGTCGTCTTGTGCGCGCGGGTGGGTTCATCGCCCAGGCCGTCATGGACGACAAGGCTGACGCCGATCTGCGTCTTGCCGAAGAGCAGCGTCAGCACCTTGACGGGCGTCGACCAGTCCGGCTTGTTCCAGCAGTTGCGGCCGACGAAGACGGCCTCGCCGCGCGACAGCGTGATGCGCGAGCCGCGCGACTCCCTCGCGATTTCCATGTGATGCTTGCCGCTGAGCGGAAAGGAAAGTCTCGGAAAGCTGGTGATGTACGCCAGCACCGGCGGCGCGACGGTGGCCTGCGCGAACTCGACATGCCGAATCCTCGATCGACTGAGGAACTGCGAGAGTTCACGGCTGATGACGTCACGATCAGTGAGCGCCTGGGGCATGATGAGCGTCCTCAAACATTTCGAATGATACACCAGTCCCACAAATGCCACATCTGCCGATTTTGCGGCCGGAGGCAAAATGTCTATGCTAGGGAATGAAAGATCGAGGACTCAGGGCTTTTTACAGTTGTTCTAAGGCCGCCTTCGCTCCGTGATTGACCGGGCGCGGGCGGACCATGAATGCAGCCCCTGGGCACGCCTGTACAACAGGCGGATTCAAGCGGGAGTGGGGCGCGTTGGGAGCGACCTGTCGCGAAGTGTTTGCCGGCTTACCGGCGCACGACGGCATTACACGATAATGCGTTGCGGCTAATATCTCGTCCGGTTCGACTTCGCCGCCGGACGCTCTAAACATGAAAGAGTCTCTTCGACAACTTCGTCAGCACCTATTGACCGGTGTGTCGTACGTGATCCCGTGCATCGCGTGCGGC
>CALLKH010000154.1 GCA_938008425.1 uncultured Planctomycetaceae bacterium
AAGAGCGAATTTCTGACAATTCGCTCGGTATTCGGTCCACTCTCGATTCTCATAGGGCCCTTTCGGTCCGACATCGGCATTACAGGAGCATCGAAAGGGCGCGACGGTACCCGAATCAACGCGAAGGTCAATATCGCAGGGCCTACGGCTTCTGGAAGTCCGTCACCTGCTTGGACAGTTTCGTGACGTCATCGGGGCCGATGACGAAGACTCGATCCGCTATGGCCGCCGTCGATGCATAGCGACCGCCTTCGGTCGGAATCTTGCTGGAGATGCGAAGCTGCTGTTCTTCGCCCTGTTCGTTCCTTACGGTGATCGTCAGGGCGGGATCGTCGAGCTGGAATTCGGCGGGATTCGCTCCGGCGTAGGCGACGTAGCGCTGCGAATGAAGATCTCGAAGGGCGTTCAACAGGGCGGTGATTTTCGCGGCGTCCACAGGGAACGTCGATTCACCGACCAGCGTCCAGCCTTCGCCCTTCTTCTCAAATGCGAACGACTCCGCACCGCCGAACGCGAGCGACTCGATGCTCGACGGTTCGGTTCGAAGAATGTTCGTATCGAGCAATTCTGACTCGAGGTCGTCGGCGATCTTGCCGTCGACTTCGCAGATCACGTCGGCGCCGTCGCGCATGGCGTAGACTTTGTCGTCGTGGCGAGCGAAGAGAATCGTGTGCTGCTCAGTCGTCGGCGCGGGCGGCGATGCATCCTCGCCCTCGGTCGCGGCGCCGGGAAGCGTCAACGTGACACTCGCTCGAATGGCCGGTTCATTCAGGCCGTATGTCGCCGCATCAGATGCGGGGGCGACGACGCGCCGTCCGCGAAGCGACGAAAGATCCGCGAGAATCTTCTCGAGGTTGGGCAGTTCCACGCCGCCCGTCACCGGAGACGTCATCTCCCAGTCGTTGATCTTCTTCGAAACGGATCGGGTGATGCCGTCGCGAACGACTTGAACCGCGGTCGCGTTTGACGAGTCAAACGACAGCATCTCCCGGCTTCGGAACGTGATCGGCCGCACCGCGAGACTGTCGGCCGTCGCGGTGGGGACGACGGCGATGGCGTTGTCTGTTTCGTTCTTCACATAGACGCCCGTTCGGCTGGGTGTGAGGCCGCCGATGCGAAGCTTGACCGGCGCCGGCTGGCCTGTGAGCGAAATCTCGAGCGTCGCGCGGGGGGCTTCAAATCCGAACGCCGCGCTTTCGCCTTCCTCAAAGCCGAGCGCCTTCGCCTCTCGAATCGCCTTGAGCAAGTCATCGACCGCGGCGTACTCCGCCGATTCAACCGGCGTCATGCCGTCGTCACCCGCGATGCTCCACTGGGCGCCGAGCTTGACCAGCTTGAGAAACTCCCCGTCGACGTTCATGCTGATCGCATTGGCCCGATTGGTGTCGAAGCCGGCGATTCGCTTGTCCCGCAGATCAGAAAGCGTCGGACCGAGATCCGCCATCAGGGACTGATTCACCTGAAAAACGGCGTTCGACGCGGGCTCGACCATCTTCGCGAACGCCCGATCCTCGGCGGTTCCACCCAGGGCGAGGGCGATCGTCGACGTGGTCACGTCGTACTCGATGTCAGTCGGCTGACTGGTCGGGCCGGCCGTTTCCTTCGGCGTTTTCTGCTCGGTGGTGATGGCCACGGTCAGGCGCGGTTCCGTCAGTCCGTAGGGATGCAGCGACGCCGGCTCGTCCTCGACGAATTGAAGCGCGCTGAGATTGGCGACGCCGTTCAGAATCTTGTTGACCAGCGCCAGGTCCGCGCGCGCCCTGACCGGTTCTTCGATCGTCCAGCCTTCATCGGCCTTGGCCAGCGTGAAATTCTGGCTGCCGGAGATCTGAATGCGAACCGCGTCGGCGGTCTTGAACTCGGCCACGCGCTTGCCGCGGTACTCCGCCGGCTTGCGACGCAGATCGGCGGCGAGATCGGAATTGACGAGATAGACCTTCGGCTCACCCTCGATCTGGACATAGGTACGGGTCGAGAGCTTCTGGCCCGCACCGACCTTGATCACCCGCGATTTGCCGTCCTTGTCGGTGAACTTGATGATCTTCAGCGGCTTGTTGAGCGAGGTCAGTTCGTCGGAGATTTTCTCGCCCTTACCGTCGTTGTAGACCGTCGTGTACTCCATGCCGACGACTTTGCCGACATCGCCATTCACCGCGAACTGCTCGGCCGATCCGACGGCGGGGGCGGTCATCTTCCATTTACCGTCCTCGCGAACGAACGAGCAGGTCGGGCCTTCCCCCTGCTTGATTTCAAACGCGTTGACGTCGTCGGCCGTCAACTCGAAGAGCGGCTTGGGGCCCGTGTCCACGACCTTGTTCGCGTCATCCGCGGAGGGCTGGGCGAGCCAGACGCCGACCACCGCGAGAAGAAGCGCCACGACCAGCATGAGGGTTGTTTTTGGATTCATCGCCGGAGACCTTGCTTCATATCAATACCACTGAAATCGATCGGGTGATGCCAACACGTCGGCACCTGTCCGGCGCCTAACGCCGCCGGATGAACCATAACAGGATGCCGGGCGCGATGACGATGACGGGCCAGCCGAACCACACGAACCACTGCGTCAGCTTGCGTTCATCGTCGCCGAGAGCACGAACGCGCGGCACGGGGATGACGCCCTGGCCGATGAGGTTTTCCTGCCAGCTCAGCCAGTACATCGCATTCACAAAGAGATCGAGGCTTTCCTTCGGCTCGGGGCCGAATCGCGCCCGCGTCGTATCGACGAGCACCGGCTGGCTCACGTATCGATCCCGAACGCACGAGCCCAGTCCCGTCGCCACCATGCGCGTGGCCGACTTGCCGTCTTTACCCTGCTTCTTTGCGGCGTACATCAACTCGAACGGTCCGCGGTCCACGTTGCCGTCGAGGCGGATGACGCCGTCCGACTTGGGGTTGTTGATCTGGTTCACGATGTTGATCAACCCCTCGATGCCGACGCCGATGTAGTTGGGGCGCTTCGGGATCGACACGACCCCCTGGATCGTGACGCCCTCGGGCAGCTCTTCGAGCCGGTCAACCGGGGCGCAGTCGTTTGCGAGAAAGCGGCTTCCCGTCAGCGGCTTGCCGATGGGGTGTCCACTGAAACCGGTGAGCGGGAGATAACTGAATTTCTGGACGTTGACGGTGACGCCTTCCGTGGACTGGTCCGGATCGACCATCAGAACGCGGGTGGCGTTGTCGAGGCGCAGCCCCCAATCCTGTTCGAGCATCGGCTGATAGCCGTACATCGGTGAGCGGAACTGGCCGGTGAACATGTCGCGCTGCGGCGGATCCCAGAGCCCCATGAAAAGTACGCCGGATGCCTTCGCGATGTGTTCCTGAACAAGCTTTCGCTGTTCATCACCGAAAGTCGGCTGCGGCTCCTGCTGCTGGCCGAAGGGATTCGGCGGCGCCGGCGGGGCGGGGGGCAGGAGCACGAGGATTTCATTCAGTCCTTCCTCGATCTCGGGCTTCTCGGGCGCCGTGGCGATATTCCACTCGTAGAGCTTGAAATTCGCCGCCTCGAGCCGTGTGCGGAGTTCGGTCAATTCCATCGCCATCAGGCTGCTCTGGGGCGGCGGCGGCATGAAGGGACTGCGCTGCTGCGGCGGTGGCGGCTCAAACGAGACAAACGTTACGGCGGCGAAGGGCTTCTCCGCCTTGAGCGCCAGAATGGCCGAGGAGATGGCGCTGTCTCCGTTGAACGTGCGAGCCTCATCCTCCTTTTCGTCGCGGGCGCCGGGAATGCTCTCACGAACACGCCACACGGTGCCGAAGTCGATCACCCTCAGCTTGTTGCTTACTTCGACGACGACGGAGTTATCTTCCTTGAGCTTGTCGGCGATCGAGCCGAACTTCAGTTCGGGCAGTGCGCCCAGATCAGTCTCGACCTTCGCGACGACTTCTTTCAGCGGGCGGAACATGGCCTCGTCGCGGGCAAGGTCGAGGAACTGCTTCGAAAGCGTGTCAATAATCGAAAGCTGATCGGCCAGATCATTGAGCAGCTGTTGGCAGGCGGCCACGTTCTTCTCCAACCGGCTCGTGCGATCGCGCGACTGCGCCAGGGCCTGACGGAGCTGTTCGGGGTCGTTGGCGTCGATGACGCCGAGCAGCTGCAGCCGCGTCTTTCGCAGATCCTCGCCCATGTCCTGAAGGATGTCGCCGACTTCCAGCTGCATGACGAACGGACCGTTCTGCGTCTTGATGGTCCACTTGGCGTGCTGCCGGACGATCGGATAATTCTTGCCGAAGGAATCGGTGCGGGCGACGAGACCGTCGAGCGTCGCGCCGGCCTCGACGCCCTTGTCGGCGAAGGCCTTGAGTGCCGCTCGAATGTCATCCGGCAGCGGCGCATCGTCTTCTCCGATGGTCCGGCGGAGCGAACTGATCGTCGCCTGGGCGCCTGAAGCCACTTCTCGAAGCATCTTGATGTCCGGGGCGTCGGGCTTTGTAACCTCATCGGCGAGTCCGGTCAGCTCGCTCAGCAGGCGGCCGATGACGTCGAACGCCTGGCTCAGATTCGCGGCGGACTGCTTGGCCCGTTCGGTCGCCTCGGCATACTTGGGTATGCCGACCGCCGGCGTCAGCTGGCTGATTTCCTCGGCGGCTTTCGCGAGGTCGTCGTCGATTTCCTTGAGCTTCAGGTTGATCTGGGTGAAGAGCGGAAAATCGCTGAGCCAGCTTTTCTGGCCCAGAAGCATCGCCGCCTGGCCGCGGATCTTGTTCAGCTCCTCGGCGGTTCGGGTCCGGGCGTCTTCAAATGCCTGGAGCGCCTGCTTGTGCTTGTCGGCCTCACCGCCAAACGTCGAATTCAGCCGCGCGGAGAGTTCCTCGCGTTGCCGATCCGTCGCCACGTGGGTGACGTTCACCCGGTTTGAAAACGTACGGAGTTCGTAGCAGTAGTCCATCAACTGTTCGATGTAGGTCTGCTGCTTTT
This sequence comes from uncultured Planctomycetaceae bacterium, assembly GCA_938008425.1. Taxonomy (GTDB): domain Bacteria; phylum Planctomycetota; class Phycisphaerae; order UBA1845; family UTPLA1; genus JADJRI01. The sequence goes on from CALLKH010000154.1 coordinate 4,916, forward strand.
CGTCGTCCGGATCGGGCGGGTAAAGAAGCGAGATTTGAATGTCGGCGGGAGAATCGGCGAGGATGCGCTTGGTGCGCTCGCTTACGCCGTAGCCGCCGATCGTCGCGATGTCTTCGCGATGGAATCGAAGCGACGCGATCCAGTTGATCGCGCCGACCAGTGCGGCCGCGACGATGATCGAGATCGCGACGTTGAGGCCGATCGCCAGCCGCCGCCCCGTGCCGTGGGATTCAATCGCAGGTTCGTTGGTGTTTACCGCCATCGCTTCGACTCCAGAACCTT
>CALLKH010000155.1 GCA_938008425.1 uncultured Planctomycetaceae bacterium
CCTGGCCGCCTCATCAGGCGGCGACGAATTCGAAGAACTGCTGGCCGCGGGCGTCGGGGTCGACGCCGTGCGGATGGCCGCGCCATTCCTTCAGGTAGCCCGTCGTTCGGGCGTACAACACGACGCGGCGGAACTGCCGCTCACTGAGCTTCAATCCCGTCCGCTCAAACAACCAGCCCCGCGCGGATGGCCAGGCGACGCCGATCGAGATTGAGTACATGACGAACCGCGGCTCGTTCGCGGCGAGCCATTCGAGGAGTAGGCGTTCGGTCTTGCGCGGCATCTCATCAACCTCATCCCGTGGCCCCGGCCTTGCGGGCGGCCTTCTGGGCCTCAAGCGCCGACAGGCGGCGATTCTCGGCAATCTGGTTCTCGATCCGGCGGAAGATCTCCGCGACCTGGATGCCGGGGGCCATCAGCACCTTCGCGGTGGCCTTTCGCAGGAGCGCCGCGTCGATGACGCCGCCGTCGTTTCGGGCGGCGACGCGGGCCTTCTCGTAAATGTTCGCCGCCTCGCCGAGCATGCCGCCGCCGATCATGCAGGCGATCGCCGCGAGGAACTCCACGCCATCCGTCGTCAACTTCACCTTGTCGGACTTGAAGATCGCGGCGATTTCCTCTTCACTGAAGAAGGGCCGTTTCGATCCGCCCTTGCCGTCCGAGCCGCGCAACAGATCGACGACGTAGGCGACGCGCCGCGAAAACTGGTCATCCAGAATTCGACCGAGGCCCATGCGCGGGTTGTCGACGCGATTCCGCATCCGATTCGTGCCGAGCAGCAGAATCGGAATGCCGCACACGTCGGCCAGGTCGCGCAGAAACTCATAGCCCGATTCCACCAGGCGATGGGCCTCGTCGACGATCAGGAGCCGGCCGCTGTGCTTCAGGCGGTCGAAGACCAAATCGACCTTGCCGCGGCCGCTGGCGTAGCCCTTCCAGCCCGCGGCCTCCACGACGGCGCGGGCGATGCCGAAATCGTTGCCGCCGCGCTGGACGATTCGAATCAAGATGGCGTTCGGATCATTGATGGTGAGCGCGATGGCCGCGGCGCTTTTGCCGATGCCGGATGGGCCGATCGCCATGACGATGCGGGCCCGTTCGTCGTTCACGCTCTTCTGATCGGTGGTGCGGGCGTTCTTCTTGGCGATGACCGCCGCGTCACGGATCGACATGAGCACGTTGGTTTCATAGACGCCGATGGGAGTGACGCGCCGCTGGCGGCGTTCGTCGTCATCGACCCAGACGTTCATCTTGCGAAGGATGGCGCTGTCTTCGGCCTTGTACTTCCCGCGAAGCACGTCGGAAATCACCGACTCGCCGCGCACGCCGATCTGGATCGCGACCGTCGTCTGCGGAATCTTGTACTTCCGCATGTGGGCGGCGACGGTGTCGCGCACCTCCCGCTTGAGTTCGGGGGGAAGCGGATCGGCCTCGGGGAGCCGAATGCCTTTGAGCATCGTTCTGGCCTCCATGCCATGCGCCTCGTCGATGGAATCCTGCTCGATGGGCGCGGGTTCGGGTGTAACATCCATGTCGCTGCCGGCCGGCGGCGCTGCGTCGAACGCCGGATCGAACTCAAAGCCATCGGTCATGGCAGGTCCTCCAGGTCGTTCACGCCGAAGAAATCCGTGTCGTCGTCGCCTTCGTCGTCCGCATGGGCCACGTCGGGCTCATCGAACACCATGTCGACGAGATTAATCTCGCGATCATCGGTGCCGGTTCGAACCGCCATCGATTCAAGGTCGATGGCGTCGCTCGGCGCGGGCTCGGCGTCGTCAATCGCGCCCTCCAACGCCGGGCGAATTCGCAGTGCCGCCGGCTCGGCGTCGGCGGCCGGTGTCAGGTCGCCGTGCTTCGCCTCGATGCCGCGGCGACGGTTTTCGAGAAGCTCCGCCGGCGTCACGGACTCGGACCACTTCGCGTACTCCCGGACCTGCTGCTTCAGGGGCAGCAGCATTCGCCGCCGTCTTCGAATATCTTCCTTGAGGTCCCGCTCCGATCGCCCGCGAACCGCCAGGCATTCGATCGAAAACATCGGCGTCCGGTCGAGCTTGCAGACCGTCGCCCGCGAGGCGTCATCCACGTCGAACGCCAGCAGGACCTTCTCGCCCGTGAGCGGCAGAAGGCGGGCGTCGCCATTGCCGTAGAACCGGCCCATGTGCTTGATGCCGTCACGCCGAACCATTTGCGGCCCGACGTAGCGCTTGAACAGGTGGCCCAGCACCGCGTCGCTTTCCCGCGCGACCGGCCGGGTTCGAAACGCGGCCATCGCCTGGAGCGGCGTCTTGCCGAAGAGGTCCGGCGCGCCGTGCGGCGTGTTGTTGAAGAGATCGAAGTAGCCGGCGAGCACGCCGGCGCACTCTTCGATCGTTTTGAGCTTATCCAGATTGTCGCGGAGGTACTTCGCGCGATCCTCGTGCCGCTCGCTCGGGCAGCCGCCCCAGAAGGAATCGTGGAGGCCGTCGAATTGAATCTTCATCGTCTTGAAGAAGGATTCGATCGGCTTGACGTAAGGCATGTAGGGGCCGCTGGTGCGCGAGACCTCGATGCCGAGCTCGTCGAGAATCGAGCCGATCCGGCTGCCGTCAAAGTTGGTGTAGTTCGGCCGACGCGCCGCTTTCTTGTAGTCCTCACCCCAGTCGGTGCGAATGACGAGCGGCTTGCCATAGTCGCGGATGGCCCGCTTGAGCGAGGCGAGAATCGTGTTCGAGTCGGCGTGGGCGTGCAGCACCCAGCCGACCACGACCCGGCTGCGCATGTCGGTCCAGGCTGTAAGCTTCGGCCTGATCGCTTTCCATTTTCGATCCTGAAAAACGCGACACCAGATGTCGAGCGTTCGCTCGTCGCCGACATACTCGTCGCCGGCTCCGATCGACTCGTAGTCCCGCATGATCTTCGGAATGAAGTCGGCGCGGGCGGCCTTTTCGCCCTTGTCCACCAGTCGCCGAAGGAGCTTCGACTGCCGGGGCTTGAGCGCCAGACGAACGGCACTGTAAGAGCCGATCCGCCAGCGCGGGTCCGATGCGTGCGCGGCCTTGGCGGCCTCGCCCTCGGCGATGGCGATCGCGGCGGCGAGCGTGACTTTCTTCGGCGAATTGATGAGTCGATCAATGTAGTTGAGCGCTTCTTCGCCGACCGCGCCGCCGCCGGCATCCGTGGTCTTGTAGGCGAACTGCGGCACGAGGTTGCGCAGGCCGTCTTCGGCGTAGGCCTTCTCCCACTCATAGAACTGGGTGACGGAGGGCGCGTCGGTCGCGCCCTCGGCGCGAAGCGTGGCCAGGTAGAGCTCGCGCTGCCGGCGGGCCGGATGATTCGCGTACTTCACCTGGGCGGCCTTGAATCCATGCAAAATGTCGCGCCGGCGGCGGGCGATCTCGATGTACTTCGGAGCGATGCCCTTGGCGTCGAGCTCGGCCAAGTGCTCCAGGTCGGATGTCGGCAGATTCGCCCGGTCGTTGAGCCGCGGGTGGTGCGACTCGTGGATGTGCCACGCGCCGCCGATCTTCCGCGCCGTGCCCTCGTGCTGGAGCTTCTGGCATTTGCGCCGGAGGTTGCCCTCATTCACGCCCATCTTGCTGGCGGCATCGCCGATCGGTATCCAGCGGCCGCCCTCGGGCTCGCGGCTTGCATCATGATTTCGGAGTGACAGGGCCATGCGGTTCCATCGGGCGAAGGGTCAAACGATCGGCACTCAGGCGGACAGGCGGACGAATTCACGCTTACAGCCGGGGATCTCCGATTCGACCGTGGCCAGCGTCTTTCGGCCGGCGATCGGCCCCGCGATCTTCGTGATGTGGTTGTCCTGGTCCTGCGTCGCCTTGAAGGTGCCGCAGTGGCCGCAGTGGAGCTTGATTTCGCGCTCGACGCCGATCGTGACGCCTCGCTCATTTTCGACCGGACTCCACTCGCCGAGTTTGTAGTTCGCCGCGCCGATGGGTTCGTGGCATTGGGGGCAGTTCATGTCGAGGTCTCCTTTCAAATCACCCTCACCGATTCACACCCGGCCACGCACCCTGGGGGCGTAGGGCCGGGGGTCGGACTTTTCGAAGACGGTGTTCTTCAATTCCCGAGCGACCGTGCTCAGGTTGTCGGCGAGCCGCCAGAGTGACGCCAGTTCGCGCGGGCGCGTGCCGCCGGCGATCAGGAACCGTGCATTCATGGCGTCGCTGATCGCCCGCTTGATGAGCGATGCCGCTTCGTCGTCGCTGGTCGGTAAAGAGTCACGGACGGCGGCGGCGGCGTCCTGCTGCCGTGCGTCGTCGGGCGATTCCATGCCCGCTCCGCCGCCATCCGTGGCGAGTGGGGCCGCCGAGGAGTCACCCTCACCCCAGCCTTTCGGGCTCCCGCATTGGTCGCCCTCAACCGTCAAGGGAGAGGGAGCAGGCGCCGGCGTTGTTGAGTCGCCGGGCATTGCGGCCAGGAAGATTGAGTCGGCATTCACGTGGGACGTGATGCCGCAGGCGAGGCAGCGATACGCCGATGCCGCGCCGCCGAGGACCGCCCCGCGCGAATGTGACGCGCCGCACTCACAGAAGAACTTCTCGTTGATGACGCAGGGCCGGGCGATTGAGGTCCGGCCGAATGGCATGTTGCCGACGATCATGATGCTTTCCCTCCTGCGGACTTGACGTGCGCCGCGACGGCGGCGTCGCAGAGCACGAGAAGCCGATTGCAGTTGGCGGCGTGCCGCCGGAAGTTGCTGATCGCCGCCGCGTCGGTGTCGTCGATCTGACCATCGGCCAGAATCCGGGCGACGTATTGCAGGGCATCCACCGCGCTCTTGGCGGCCTCGCTGACCTTCGGAACCAGCTGCTCCATCGGCGGGACGCAAAGTGACTGGCCGGACAGCACCTGGACCGGGACCGCGCCGGCGATGAGGGCGATGAGCCGGGGATCGGCGGTGAGTTCGAAGGCGGCGCGCAGCACCACCGACGGCACCGTTCGCTCGCCCGAGAGGTAGCGGTAGATCGACTTGTCGTCGTAGCCGGATCGCATGGCGAGCGCCCCCACGGTGACCTCGTGCTGGGCGAGGATCGAACTGAGAAGCGTGGCGTCGTAGGGCATGACGTCGTACTCGTTGGTCATGGCCGCGGTCCTTCGCGAAAGATGCAATCCGTTTTCGCTCGACTTCAGCGGTGCGAGCGGGCTACCTTTTTCGTAGAATCGCGGCGTGAAGGAGGCCGCGATGATGGCTTCGAAACGTCCGACCTGGATTCTGGTTCCCGGCGTCGCCTGGAAGTGGTGTCTTTGGCGCTTCGGCGAGGAGATCGTGGGAAAAAGTGAACTTGTAGAATCCGTTCGCATTGCGATCTCGAACCGCGCTCAATGGCCAAGGCAAGCAGCGTCCATGGGTGAGGCCGCCCGCCTGGTATGTCGAAGCTTACCCAATGCTCCACACCACCGAGACGAATGGGTAAGAGGTCGCGCGACGGGTCGAATGTGGGAGGCAGTGTGTGACACACTCGCGGGTGTCGCGATTCGCACGCTGAGCACGGACACCTACGTGATACCGTTGGCGTGGGAGCGGGACCTAAGAGATGCGTTAGGAGAACAAAACTGGATGCGCGTGGAATTCGCAGATCAGCTGAAATCCTATCTCGCAACGCCTCGATTGACGCACGCCACTCTGCAGGCGTGGCTGGCGTGGGGCGGGAACTCTGAGCTCGGCCGGCTGCTTTCGAACTACGTCGCCGCGTGCGGGGAGCCGCCTTATCGCTTCCGGATTCAGCCCGACCGGATGTGCCGGCTGATCTGGTGGGACGGCGATGAGGATTCGGCTGACGAGTCATGGATCGACGTTCCTGTCGGTGAATAACCGTTTCACGTTGCGGCCGACGCTGGTGGCCCAATACACCGCCACCGAAGCGGCGAATCAAAATGCTCGTGCTCTCCGAGCCGTCACGCCTGGTTACCCCGGTAGGAGCCGGCGTTCGCGTCTGCTGCTGCCCTGTGGCCGGGGCCTTGGGCGTCGGGCTTTATTCCGCAGTAGTCCCGTCTCGCGATCGCCCCGCAGGGCGGCGGAATGCGGCAGTCTGTCAGAGCGGCGGCATCGGCCGGCCGCTCGGGATTTCTAAACCGCCGCCCGCCCCAGTTACGTGCAGAGGCGGGCGGCTGCTGTTGTCAGTGCGTC
>CALLKH010000156.1 GCA_938008425.1 uncultured Planctomycetaceae bacterium
TGGTGTCGAGTCGGTCCGGAATGATGTCAACCGTGCCGTTGAAGAGGTCGACGCCGTTTGAAGCCAGGGGGTCGACGGAACCGTCACCCACCGATGGCGGATCGACGCAGAGCACAAGTTCATTGTGACATTCCGCGCACTCGCCCTGAATCGGCGGGTCACCGTGATCCCAGACGTCGCAATAAGTGGCTTCGGGCGGATCAAAGTCGGGAACGTCATCCGGATCCTGGAAGCACTGAGGTCGATCAGGATCGGACATGCCGAGGGGGAGCGCACACGGATTGGCGGTGCAGTCGACATCGACTTTCCACACTCCGCCTTGGGTCACGCACGTCTCACGCTCGGTCATGCTGCAGTTGATCATTCCGCCGCCGCCCATATCCTGAACGCAGCATCGCCCCATTTCAGGCGTCGGATCCGGCCGCTGGGTCGGCTCAACGAGCGTGTTGTCGAAACAGCGCAAGCCCGTTCGGGCAGTTGTTCCACCGACATTGGGTCGAAACGATCTGAGGTCGTTCGGAACCGTCAACTGTCCGCGCGACGGATTCGCCGCGTCGAATGGGACCATATTGGGAATGTTTGGTGTACCGCCGCCGCCTGCGGTTGGCATGGTGGGCGGCCAGGCCGGAGCATCGGGCATGGGCGGCGCTTCCATCTGGGCAATGGCGAACTTATCCGCCCAGTACGCCTCCCACCACGCGGAGTAACTCCATCGGGGATAGCCGGCCGTGTAGAGCGTACCGACCGGGGTGTCGGGCTGGGGTGTTCGAATGCTGCCCTTTCCGCGGAATGCCTGATCCCCGCCCTCCATTTGAAGCTTGCTGTTGACGCCGCTCTCGATCCATCGATCGGGACCGTCATACTTGTCGTTGCCGAAGCGAGCCATGAAGCCGGTACCCATGGTGCCTTCGGGGAAGTTCGGGGTTCCGACTTCACCGGGGTAGTTCATGGTGATGTACAAGACGGCCCATCGGCGCGAACCGACCGGCGGCAGTTCTCCCGGGGGAACATCGCCTTCGTCCTCATTCTTGTAACTGGGGTCGAGGCGGACCCAGCGATTATCGGGAAGGGTCGCGTCTGGAAAGTAGACGACAAGAAAGTCTTCGAACGGCTCGGGATAATCCCATTCACCGTCGCCATCGCCCAGGGCTCCAGTCGGATCCGAACCGACGGGCGCCTCGCATACCTCATCATCAGAGATTCGGCCATTGCGGTTGCAGACCGGAACGATATTGGTTCGCGCCTGGGCCCAACCATCCATCGTCGATTCGAGCAGCGCGTCGTATCGACCATCGGCATCGACGTCGGCGAACCGTTCGCCGGGCGTCCAGCAGGCAGAACCATCGGGCCAGGTGTCAGCCAACCCGGGCGTCCGGCGAGTCGCAGTGGGCGGTTGGCCGGGCGTGGCGGTTCCGGTGAGGTCGCCGTTGTAGTCGATGAAGATCATCTGTTCCTGGGAATCGGGAACGGATTCTCCCTCGAACTCATTATAGACGTCCGCGTCCGAGTCACCGCCGATGGCGTTGTCACCATTCAAGTCGGTCCAGGGGAGGATCAGGTTGGAGATGGTGGTCGCTTCGGTCGGAACATTGAATGCGCCGAGCGGAAGCACCGGCCAGGGCACTTCGACCCAGCCGAAAACGTCGCCGCTGACGTTCACGTTTCCGTAGGAGATTTCATGCCAGTAGTCCGCGAACGAGTCGATGTTCGGATCGACGCGATCGAAGTACCGGTTGTAAATCGACTGGGTATTCGGAAGGTTGGCAACGTTGAAGTTCACGGCGCGCATCGACTTGATGGGCGCGGCGAGCATCACCACGAACTTCCGCTCCTGAGCGGAGGCATCCAGTGCGACGCTCAAGAGCGTGATCGCGGCAAGTGCGAAGCCCAACCGGGAGCGCCGGCACGTTCTGTTGACCAGGGACGGGAACTTCATGTTCAAATCCTCCGAAGGATTTCCGCTAGTTCTGCGGAAGCGCTGTCTGCTGGAGCATTGCTTAGCGTACTGATTCAGTTTCTTGTTCATTTCAAGGTTGGCTGCTCATCTATGCGTGAGGATGCCATCTGGGGAGCGAAAGGGAGGATGAAGGAGCCGCCGTTCAAACCTTCCCGATGCCTGATTCTGGGGGCCGCTGTCCCTCGGTCCGTGCATTCTCGACGCCGATGCGTTTCGTGTTGGAGTCTTTCCCGGCGAACCGAAAAAAGAAATCCGAACGGGTACTGGGTGATCAGGTCGGCGCCGCCCCGAAAGTTGGGAACCGCGCAAATACTCGATTCTGTTTCCCCCGATTCGCCCGTAAAGGGCGAACTCCGCTCGAATAACGACTCCAATCACTTGTCCAGTCCCGGCTCGCCGCCAACACTGGCAGTTCATGCTAGGACCGGACCACCTGTCCGACAATGCCGCGGAAGGGTTTGCGGTCATTCCAGTATATCCGGGTGGCTGCGGAATTCCTAGCGGCCGAACACGTGCGGGCGCAAAAGCTTACAGCGACTTTTGGGACCGGAATTGGCATGGAGTGGCCCTAATTTGTGAATTCACCCAACGGCCGGAGTTGAACCGAAGGCTGATAATCGACCGCCGGGCTCAAAGCACGGTGAGTGGCAGAATTCCGGCCGTGGGAATCGGACGCTGGGCCTTGGTGAAGACGTCGGCGTACTGACTTTCGAGGTAGTCCCGCTTCGGACCGGAACGAATGTGGTCCCAGGGCAGAATCTCGTCGTAGGCGCGTTCGCGATGGGCGTACCAGGCCGGATCGATGGACGCGGACTCGAAGGCCCGCTGCCAGAGTTCATGCCGATAACATTCATCCCATCCGTCGAAACGGGCACCGAGGCGCCAGGCCGATTCAATCGCGGCGCCGAGACGGCGATCTCCCCGTGCGAGGACCGCTTCGAGCACGGAGCGCTCCGCGTCATGGGCCTTGACGCTGACCGCTCGATTTCGACCGGCGGTTGACATTTCCGCAAGAATCCGACGTGCGTTTTTGAAGTACTCGAGTCGCGGCTGAGCCGCCCATTGAAACGGCGTGTACGGCTTGGGCACCAGCCAACTGACGCTTGCGTTGATTTTCGCCGGCGCGCGGCCGAGCTTGCGGCGGGCGTTCGACATCTCCGTCGAAATCTCGTAGATGCCCCGTATGTCGTCCTCGGTTTCACCCGGGAAGCCGGCCATGAAGTAGCATTTGATCCGGCTCCATCCCGCCTTGTAGGCCTGCATCAGGCCGTCGATCAGGTTGCCGTCGGTGACCTTCTTGCGGATGGCCTCCCGCATCTTGTCGCGCGCCGCCTCGACGGCGATGGTGAGGCCGCTCTTGCGCACGCTGTTCGCCATCCACGGAATGTTCTGGAGCATCTTGTCGACGCGAAGCGAGGGCATCGAAATGTTGACATGTCGGGACGCGAACCGCTCGTTGACGGCGGCCGCCAGCTCCCTCAGATGCGGATAATCCGCGGTAGACAAGCTCAAAAGGCCGAGTTCGGTCTGGCCGGTCGCCCAGTACATCTGCTCCGCGATATCGACGATTTTCTCGACCGATCTCACGCCGACCGGCCGCTTGGTGTAACCGGCATGGCAGAAGCGGCACCGCTGCGGGCAGCCGCGCATGACCTCGACCGCCATGCGATCATGCACCGTGTTGACATAGGGCACGAGGGGGCGAACGGGAAACGCGGCATTCTCGAAGTCAAGGGTCTGGCATCGCTCGATCTCTCGCGGAAGCCCGGTGATCTTCGGGATGACACCGGCGATCGTGCCGTCGTCGTGATAACTGAGTTCGTACAGCGAAGGCGCGTAAATCCACGGGAATCTGCGGGCCATCAGCGCGATCATGTCACGGCGGCGGATGCCGGACGCCTTGTATTCCTTGTAGGCGTCGACAATGGCCGCCACCGAGGCCTCGCCGTCGCCGATGACGACGAGATCGACGAAGTCGGCCACCGGCTCGGGATTATCGGCTTGCGGGCCGCCGGCGATGACAAGCGGATGGGTGTCATCGCGCTGGCTCGATCGAATTGGAATTCCGGCCAGATCGAGCATATTCAGCAGGTTGGTGAAGCCCATCTCGTACTGAAGCGAGACGGCGAAAAGGTCGCAGCTGGAGACGGGCTGTCGGGTGTCCCAGGTGAAGAGCGGAATGCCCTTGGCCCGCATGACCTCTTCGGCATCGATCCACGGCGCGAAGACGCGTTCGGCCGAGACGCCGGGGGTGTGGTTACAGATCCAGTAGATGATCTGGCAGCCGAGATGAGACATGCCAATGGTGTAGGCGTCCGGAAAAACGACGGCGACGCGTACGTCCGCTTTGGCCCAGTCGCCGGGTTTGGGGAGCTGGTTCAGCTCACCCCCGATGTATTGCGCCGGCTCCTTCACATAGGGAAGAAGCTCATTGCTGATTCTGGACCCGAGAGGCGACGGCATTTGGCTCAGTCTCCCTTGTCTCGATTGAAGGCAGCTGGTACTTGACGGATCCGGACCCAAACAGGCACGGAGGGGAAGGTCGTCGCGAACCCTTGAATTCGGTGGGCCGCGACCTAAACCAAGACAGCCCAAGAGCATAGCCGGTTTTGAGCGGATCCGCGACTGGTCTGTGTATTCTCGGAGCCAGTGGTGCAATTCGTTCCGCGAACCGGTTGTTCGATTCTCAGACACATGGCGAATGTATAGAATGACGCGACCGAGCGGCTCTCGCCGAGAGTCTGCCATCGGCAAGGTTTTTTATCAGAGCGTCCGCGTCCCGCCGCATAACCGGGGCGCCACGGCGCGGCTCCGCAGATTGTCGGCCGCTGTTTCTGGACGTTGCTCGCGATCCGGAATCGGTCCAAATGTCGGCGAAACACGGAGTTGTGCGCGGATCGGCTTGACCCTGAGCCCCGAGTCTGGATAGGATGAGGGCAGGGGGACCTCTGTCCGTCACGCCTGATAGACGCCCGCGTAACCGTCCCACCGGTACTACCCTGCGTCGGAGGAAATAAACCGATGAATCGTCGTTTTTCAGTCAGCCGCTCGTCGGCAGCGCTTTGTCTAGCAGCGATCTTCGTCGCCGGAACCGCCGGCATGATGTGCCCGGAGGGTGAAGGACTGAACCCTCCGATCGTCGACGGCAATCGCGCGCCGCGGATTCAGATCACGGCGATCACGACGCCATCCGGTGACGGCACGGTTGAGCAGGGTGAGCTCGTTACGATCGATTTCACCGGCAGCGACAACGAAGACCGGGCGACGGTCCGGGTCTACGCTGCGACGACGAACAATCCGACGCCCGAGGAAGAGATTACCATTCTCGGTAGTTTCCCGGTCGGCCCCGGACAGTCGAACGGTCGAGCCTTCTGGCGAACGAACACCGTGGTACCCGGCTCATATTTCGTTTTCGCCACGATCGATGACAAGACCTTCAACGACAACGACAACACCGGAAATCTTCCGGTCACCGTCAGCTTCTTCGATCCCATTCTCGTCGTTCCTCCTGGTATCGGCGGCGAAAACGCGGCCCCGGTTGTGACGGTTCAGTTGCCTTCGACGGATGCGGGCCTGAGCAACGGCGACGTGTTGACGGTTCGGTACTCGCTCAGTGATGCCGATTCGGATGAAGACACCTTGACGGTTCGTGTTCTCTTCGATCGCGATCGAAGCGCGACGAACGACGATACCGATCCTCCCCTTGAAGTTGCGACCGCGACTTTTCCGCAGGGCACGATTCCTCCCGGCGCCATCGCGGTGGTGCAAGAGGACATCACGATCGATCTGAACGTCATTCCGATCCGACTTGAAACCGATGAAGGCCGGCGACCGCTGCCTTATTTCATTCGCGTGGAGGCGACGGACGGAAACGATCACGTCATCAACACGTATGCCGTCGGCGGTTTGCGACTGCTTCGGGCGGCGAGCGACGTTGTGGACACGATCAAGGTCGGTGGCACGACCGCCGGCACGACGTGGCAGGGCTTCGATGGCAACCCCATCAATCCGTCGGGCGGCAGCCGGGCGGGCAGCGCATTCGCACCCCTGGGCGACTTCGACGGCGACGGCCTCGATGACTTCGCCGTGATCGCCGAGACTGCAAGTCCGTTTAACAACTTCCGAGTCGGCGAAGCCTATGTCATCTACGGTCGGCAGCGACGACTGGATCCGGACCTGGCCCAGCTGTTGCCGTTCGGCAGCGGCCGATACGCGGGCATCAACAGTTTGAATACGGTTGGATCCTTCATCCCGTTTGCGCCTGAGGATCCGCGTTTCCGCTCGATCTTCAAGATTCGCGGCCACATCATTCCGGCGCCGCAGTCCTTGAACGGCACGACGATGGGTCTTACAGCCGTCGCGCGACTGCCCGACCAGACGGGAGACGGCCGTCCCGAGATTCTGATCGGCCAGCCGCTCAACTTCAGCATGTTCGACTCGGAAGACGACGATCCCTGCGACGTCTGCACATTTGATGAAATGTTCGCAGAGCAGTTCACCTGCTTCAACGACAGGCCGCGGTTCTTCCCGAACGACATGATGGCCGAGGTGGAGTTCACCGCCAATCCAGGTGCGGGCATCTGGTTGCCGTTTGATCCGGCGACGCCGATTCCGTTCTTCCCGCCGAACGCCGATTTCGAGCTTGAGGGAGATCGAATCACGGACTTCTCTTCGTTCCAGGTGCAGATCACCGGCCAGACGGCGACGATGACGAACACGCCGTTCATCTTCCTCCTGAAACTTGAGAACGATGAGGGCCCCGAACTTCAGATCAACGTGAACGCGCCGAATTTCACGGCGGCGGAAGGCAACTTCACGGTCGTCGGCAACTTCCCGTTGACGTCGCCTTCATTGCCCGTCGAAGTCGGTGACGCGGTTCCGCCTTCCGTCTATGACGGCGTGTTTACGCTGTTCCTGCGCTCCTCGATTCAATTGGAGGAGGTCGATGTGGTGGTTCGTGCGAATGGCAGCACACTGACGCCGCAGCAGGATCCCATCGCTCTTCGCGCCCGTTATCCGGATGATTTCCCGAATCCGTTCTCGACGACAGCGGATGCAGATGTCGGCCTCGATCCTCTCGGACTCGCCGATCTCAACGTCATCTGTCCGACGGCAAATCGCAGCATCGCGCCGTTGTCGATGGAAGGATACGGAAACCGCGACGGTCATACCTGCCAATCAGTCCAGAGCCTGGTGGTGAGTTGCAACGGCCCGGATGATGATGCCCTTGGCGGCACTTCGCGATTGAGCGGTGCGATGTTCATGATCGGAAGCGACGACATCGTCACGCCGGTCTTCACGGGTCTAGATCAGGACAACGACGGCATTCCGGACGATGGTCCGGCAGGCGTCTGGACCGGTGTTGGACTTCGCCGGCCGGAGCTTGTTCAAGCCGGCCAGCCCGAC
>CALLKH010000157.1 GCA_938008425.1 uncultured Planctomycetaceae bacterium
GGGAGCGATGGCCAAGAACGCCGAGTTCCTGGAGAAAGTCGTCAAGCTGTCACCCGGCGAGGCGGAGCCGTACGTGATCGGGGCGCGCGAGTCGCTCAAGGCCGAGAAGCTCATCTTCAGCCGGTGGGCGCAGGTGATGATGCGCTTCGAGAAGGCCATGTACGCAGACCCTGATCAGGACCTCTCGAAACTCTGGTGGGGTCTCAAGAAACAGTATCAGATGATCAATCCACCCGATGACGTATCGCTTCCCGGCTATGCCGCCAAGGTGCACGTCGTCACAGTCCCGGTCTACTACCACAGCTACATGATGGGCGACCTCTTCGCGTCGCAGGTCCACCATCACATCGCGACCAGGATCGTGCAGGCGCCCGACCTTCGCGCCACCTGCTACTTCGATTCCCGCGCGGCCGGCGACTACATGAAGAAGGAGATCTTCCGCCCCGGCAACCGCTACCCGTGGAACGAACTGACAAAGCGGGCCACCGGCGAGCCGCTGTCCGCGAAGTACTTCGTGAAGCTGTATATCGAGGGTTGATTGGGCCCCGGCGATTGAACGCCCCCCTCTAAGAATTTCGATGCATCCACGTCGCGGTCGAGCGCGCGATTGCGCTACGCGGTCTCGACTTTACTACGCTGATTCCGATTCACCTTATCCGTCCGCCATCCCCGAAGGGGATCAACTTCAATAGCCGGGCGTGAAACGCCCGGATCACCGACCCGTGTTCCTTTTCAACCCCGAAGGGGTTGTATACGCGCCCCGAACCGGCAAATTCGCAACGACGTCGCGCCTGAACACCCTTCTCCCGCTCTGGGTTCACGACCCTCGATTCAAATTCCCCCGATTTACCCGCGACCCCGCAAACAATTGACTCTCCCCCTTCAGACTCGTAGCCTTTCGACAAACCACGCAGGCACACGAACTCAATCAGGATTCTCAGATGTCCAAAAAGACCATTCTCGTCACCGGCGGCGCCGGGTTCATCGGCTCGAACCTCTGCCTCAGGCTCTTCGACGAGGGCCACCACGTTCTCTGCCTCGATAACTGCTTCACCGGCTCGCTCGACAACTTCGGCGATCGATACCGCGACATGGTCACCAGCGGCCGATTCGAATTCTTTCGCCACGACGTCATCGAGCCCATCAAGCTCGAAGTGGACCAGATCTACCACCTCGCCTGCCCCGCAAGCCCGGTCCACTACCAGTACAACCCGGTCAAGACCATCAAGACCAACGTCATGGGCACCTACAACATGCTCGGCCTCGCCAAGCGCGTCCGCGCCCGAATCCTCCAGGCCAGCACCTCGGAAGTCTATGGCGACCCCACCGTCCACCCGCAGACCGAAGACTACTGGGGCAATGTCAACCCCATCGGCATCCGAAGCTGCTACGACGAGGGCAAGCGCGTCGCCGAGACGCTCATGTTCGACTACTACCGCCAGCACAAACTCGAAATCCGTGTCGCCCGAATCTTCAACACCTACGGCCCCAACATGTCGATCGACGACGGCCGCGTCATGAGCAACTTCATCTGCCAGGCGCTTCGCGGCGAGAAATTGACGGTGTACGGCGACGGCTCGCAGACGCGAAGCTTTTGCTATGTGACCGATCTCGTGGATGGGCTCGTCCGGCTCATGGAAGGAAGCGACACCGGCCCGATCAACCTCGGCAACGATCGCGAACTCACGATGATGGAACTGGTCGACGCGATATCAAAGGCGGTCGGCGCCAAGCTCACCGTCGAACACAAACCGCTGCCGCAGGACGATCCGAAACAGCGACAGCCCGATCTGACCAAGGCCCGCAAGCTGCTCGGCTACAGCCCGAAGGTCTCCCTCGAAGACGGTATCTCCCAGACCGTCGCCTACTTCAAGAAAGCGCTCGCTGCGGGCGGCTGATCGATCGAAACATCAAGCACGCCGGGGCGCTGTTCACGCCGTGAGGCGAACGCCGACCCTTTCGCGCCGGTTCGAATCGTCACCGCGCAGGACCACAGAAAAGGCCGCGCTCCCGCATACCATTCGGATGCGAGGCGCGGCCTGAAGGTCTCACTACTGCATCACTCTGACCGTCACCACTTCTTCTTGTACTGATCGTGGCACGCCTAGCAGGTCTCGCCGACCGACGTCAACGCCGACTTCGCGGCCGCCTCGTCGCGCTTATCGATCGCCTCGGCCATCGTCTTGCTGGCGTCCGACATCTGCTTGGCGAACTTCTTGTAAGCCGCATCGTCGTGCTGGTACTGATTGACGTTGCCCAGTTCCGCCAGCAGCCATGCCGATTTCCCGGAATTCTTCCAGTCCTTGTCGAGGATGCCTTCCTTGACCTCCTTGAACAGCCGGCCCTGGTTTTCCATCATCACTTCGACCGAAATGACGGGCTTGAAGGCCGGAGCAGGCTCCGCAGCCTTTGCCTTGGTCACCTCGCCGGCGGGCTGGGCCTGCGCGATGAGGCAGATCGATGTGATTGAGAGGCCGACGGCCGCGGCACCGAGTACCTTGATTGAAGTTCGGGACATTAAAATCTCGCTCCTTTCAATTTCGAAAAATAAGACGGTAGAATTTGCCTGCCGCCTGTGAACCCGGCATATTGTACCAGCATCGCAGTCTAATGGTTTCATTCACCGCGTGAACGCTCCTGGCGCGTCATCCCGCAGTTTCGACGAGAAAAGTGACTCAAATGTTCCCGGTTGAACTCTCCGTCGCCGCTGATGATCTGAGGCTTGAAATCAAGCCCGCTCTCGACCGCGCGAGGGCGCTCGGTTTCAGGGTTGTGGACATCGGCGCCGCCGACGGGCCGCTCTCCCCCGGTGAGCTCTCCACCAGCGGCCGACGCCATTTTCTTCGCCACCTCGGGGATCTCGGGCTCAGCCTCAAGAGCCTTCGCGGTCCGGTCTCGGGTCCCGGCTATGCCAACGGCGCCGCGGGCGAACGGAGGCTGGAGGTGGCCAAAGGCGTGATCTCGCTGGCGGGCGAGATGAAAGTACCGGTCGTCTCGACGACGCTGGGGGGATTTGAATCGGGAGATGCCTCGTCCCAGTCAAACCGGCTTCAGGAGGCCCTCGAGACCCTGGCCAACGCGGCAGACCAGTACGGCGTCACGGTGGCGATCGAAAACGCCGGCGTACCGTCGGCCGACCTGGTCGCCCTGCTCAAGCGGATCAATTGCCCGCGGCTCGCCGCCTGCTGCGATTCCGGGGCCATGCTGATGCAGGGCGAGGATCCGCACCGCGCGGCCGACACCATGGCGGGAAAGATCCGGCTCGTCCGGGCGCGGGACGCCGTTCGTGGTTCCGCGGGCGCCACCGGCTACGAAACGGCCATCGGCGGAGGCCAGCTCGACCCCGTCCATTTTCTGGCCGGCCTGACAGAAGCCGGCTATCAGGGCCCGCTGGTGATCTCACGATCGACGGGCGTCAACCCGGCGGCGGACATCGCCCATGCGAAGCGCGTCTTCGACGCGATTTTGAAGCCGGCGGGGTTCTGATTTGATTCCATCTGCACGGTAAAAAAGCGACGACCGCAGCGGCCCCCCCATCAGCTCCGCCACGGTCGCACTCGATAAATGCTTCTTCCCGGTACCCCTACGCTCCCCTAAAACCTCCCCCAACCGGAAAGCAGCAAGCGAAATTCGGAGCCCCGCGTCACCCGGTTGACACCCTCCCAATCCCCCCAGTCCACTCCCCCCGGATTCCCCCCCCAGGTCATCCCCTCCCTGAAGGCGCGAAACTGAAAACTTCCATTGAACCCAATCCTGGAACGACAGGGATCGCGCGATCGTCGCGTCCGATCGCGACTCCCACTCCTCACCAGGCGCGTCTCGTCGCTGGCCGACGCGCGACCACCTGTCGATTGCATCGATCACAAGTCCCGCGCACGACTCGGCACAAGGGGCGCGATTCGCGCGGAATCCAAGGCGCTGCGGGCAGCGGCGAATAAACCGGTTTTCTAATACATTCGTGCGTCGAGACGGCGCGAGACTGCGGTGCGTCGACTCATTCGGGCGATGGGAGAGGTGCGAGGAGAATCGCCCTGACGCTCGCGGCCGGATTGATGGCTATCCGTCGCGATGGAAACCTGAGAGATCCGGCGCGGGTCAGTGTCAAAAAACTGTCGCCGTTATCGTCCAAATCCTGTCGCTGCTCGGCGTGAACCCATGTCGGGCCTCTCGTACTTATTCTTTCCTCGCCGAGTCCAAAGGCAAGTCCGAGTTGTCGAAATTTTGAACGCCGACATCCCCAGGCTGTGAGAAATTCGTTCAACGATCGCGGCTTGACTCATGGAAAAAGGCCGCGTTCATGTTGAACGCGGCCTTTGATCATTTACCCCGGTCGATGGTCGCACCATCCGGAATCAAGGTTCCCAGATCGTGCCGTGCGGACCCCATGAAAGTCGGGTGTCGTAGAACCGGTGATCCGCATGGCCGTCGGCGTAACCCATCGACCACTGGGACCAGCCGGTGTGCCATCCCTGACGTTTCGGCCCCGCGCCGTTCGGCAGTGTCGGCGTCGCCCGATAGGTGGCGCTGTAGAAGCCCTGCTCGACCCACATGATGAATCGCGACGCATTTCCGCCGATCAGCTTCTTCGCGATTCGATTGGTGTAGTCCACGATCGTGTTGGGATCGTTCAGATTAAAGTTGCCGGTGCCGCCCGCGTAACCCTGCATGAAGCGCGTATTCAGCGTAAAGCTGCTTCCGTTGGCCTCCCAGCTGCTGAGCGCTTCGGCATAGTTGCCCGAAGGCGGCGTGCCGATGATCGACGTGGAGTGCGAGCGATCCTGCGGGCACTTGTAGACATCGATGATGGCCGCATCCTTCGCATACGGGTCGACAATCTTGTTCAGTGGTCGAATGTGCGTCGGATAAAGACTGCTGTCGACTGTTTCATCACCCAGATCCGGCTTCGGCGCCTTGAATCCGCCAAAGACCCAGGGAGTGAGAACAGTCGGGTTGAAGGCATTGTATGGAGGTGTATTCAGCGCGGCACCCGCGGTATACCACTGAATCAGCTTTCGATCCTCCTGCGCCTCCATGTACATGGCAGTGGCAGCCGCGATGGATCGAATGTTGGACAGACACTTGG
>CALLKH010000158.1 GCA_938008425.1 uncultured Planctomycetaceae bacterium
AGCCTGCGCATGACGTCGTGCGCGACCAGCATCAGCCGGTCGGCCGCGTTGAGTCGCTGCCGCCGAGCGAGTCCCGGCGCTCCGGTTGCCGATTCAGTCGCCGCCTGCAAACCCACCGTGTTCACGTCGCATCCAACCCCTGTTCGACCCGCACTCAACCCACATGACGTCACGATCAGGCCGTCGCATCCGCGCCGCCGAGCGTCTTGAGTTCGATTCGCTCGTCCGATCGCAATTCACCCAGAAACGCATCCAGCCGGCTTGCGAATTCGCCGTCGCGGCCGACGATCCACTCGTGCATTCCCAGCGACACCACGCCGCCCGAGTCGACCGCATCTTGAACTTCGTCGCGCCATTTACCAATCACGCGCGCGCCGTCCGCCGATCGATCGGCCAGGTCCCAGTCGTCCGTCCGTACCGGCACGCGAACCAGCGAACCGCTGATGCGATATGGCGACGGCGATGCATCCCGCTCCGCGTTCCACGCATAGCCATACGCCGCCAGCCGCTTCACCAGCCGCGTCGACCACGCCGACTCCGGCGAGCGAAACCCCGCGGGTCGCAATCCGATCTCGCCAAAGCACGCGATCGTCTCTTCGAGCATCTGCTCCAGCGCGGCCGGCGCGAGATCGCGCGGCCGCTCGTGTCGCCACCCGTGACACGCGATTTCATGCCCCGCGCCCGCCACGCGCCGCACGCGCTCCGGATAGAGGCGGCAGAGGTCGGCCACGACGTCAAACGTCATCCGCATGCGATGCCGGGCGAGCATATCGAGCAGCAAATCCGTTCCCGCTTCGGCGAATCGCCCGCCCTCATCTCCGGCGAAGTGGCCTTCGAAGTCGCAGAATAATCGCACTTCCGGCCTTGCCGGGCGAGGCGTCGCGCGGAACCGGCGACCATACCAACAATGAATCCGTCGCGACCGCCGGTCCGCCCAGTCGCCCCATCCGCGTCGCCGACCGCTCATCGATCGCTGGACCTCCCTCGCCCGCTGCCGCAAAATGCCTCCGCACGGCCGACTCGACCGTCGCGGGACGACTGACATCTTCGCCGGGTTTCGCGCGGTGGCAAGCACGGCCCGCTTCCGCCGCGCATCGCACGGAAGCGATCACCATGAGCCCCGTCACCGGACAACCCGATCTCGCCGCGAGCCGCGCCCTCGAGGAAATCCGAGCCGCGATCAAGGGCGACGTCCGCGCCGATCAGCTCTCCCGCGCGATTTACGCGACCGACGCGAGCATATACGAAATCGTCCCCGACGGCGTCGTGATGCCGAAATCCGCCGACGATGTCTGCCGGATCGCCCGCATCTGCAACGGGCATCGCGTGCCGATCACCGCGCGCGGCGCGGGAACCGGGCTCGCCGGCGGGACGGTGAATCGCGGAGTGATTCTCGATTTCTCGCGGCACATGAGTCGCGTGCTCGCCATCGACCCGGCCGCGCGGATCGCGCACGTGGAACCCGGCGTCGTCCTCGACGAACTCAACGCGCTTTTGAAACCCCACGGGCTGCAATTCGCTCCCGACGTTGCAACGAGCAGCCGCGCCACGATTGGCGGCATGATCGCCAACAATTCCTGCGGTGCGCACTCGGTGATGTACGGGCGCACGGTCGATCACGTCCTATCTCTCGATGTCGTACTCGCGAGCGGGGAGCGTGTGAGCTGGGGGGAGAAATGTAGAATTGAGAATGGAGAATGTAGAGTGGAGCAGGGCGAAGCCGTCCAACTCTCAAATCTTCATTCTCAATTCTCAATTCCGGACGCAGTCGATTCGGCGACCAAATCGATCCTCTCCGACTACGCCCCCGACATCGCCTCGCGCTTTCCAAAAGTCATGCGCCGCAACGGCGGCTACGCCCTCGACCGCCTAAGGCTCGACGCCGACGGCCGTCCAAACATGGAGACGCTGATCTGCGGCAGCGAGGGCACGCTCGGTCTCGTCGTCGGTGCAGTTTTGAATCTCGTGCCGCTGCCGAAGCACAAGGGCATCGTGGTCGCTCACTTTCACGACCTCCTCGACGCGCTCGCCGCCACGCCCGCGACGCTTGAGCACGGCCCGGCCGCGGTGGAGTTGCTCGACAGGCTCATCCTCGACGCGGCCCGACGAAACCCCGTCATGAGCCGCCGCCGATGGGTCGTCGAGGGCGATCCCGGCGGAATCCTGATCATTGAGCTTTGTGACGACGACGCGGCACAACTCGCGAAGCGCCTCGGCGATGTCGCGTCGGATCTGAGCGCTCGAAATATCGGTTACGCCTGGCCGATCCTGAATGACCCGGCCGAGCAGGAGGATCTCTGGCACATACGAAAGAGCGGCCTCGGCCTGCTCATGTCGAAGCCCGGCGACAAGCAGACTTACGATTTCGTCGAGGACACGGCCGTCGATCCTGCGAAGCTAAGGGATTACATCGCCCGGTTCATGCAGGTGCTCGACGAGGAGGGCATACCCGAATCGAGCTACTACGCCCACGCCAGCGTCGGCTGCCTGCACGTGAAGCCCATCCTGAATCTCAAGAACGCCGAAGACATCCAGAAGATGCATCGAATCGCGGACCGCATCAGCTCGCTCGCCCTCGAATTCGGCGGAACGATGACCGGCGAGCACGGCGACGGCATCCTCCGCTCCTGCTGGCTCGAAAAAATGTACGGCCCGCGGATCATCGAGGCCTTTCGCAGGCTCAAGACCGCGTTTGATCCGAACAACATCCTGAACCCCGGCAAAATCGTCGATCCATATCCCATGCTCGAGCAGTTCCGCTACGGCGCCGACTACAGCGCCGACTCGCCCGCCACCACGCTCGATTTCTCGGAGCACGGCGGCATGGCCGGGATGGCCGAAATGTGCAGCGGCGTCGGCCAGTGCCGTCAGAAGCTCGTCGGCGTCATGTGCCCGTCTTACATGGCCACGGGCGATGAGCAGCACACCACGCGCGCCCGGGCCAATGCCCTGAGACTGGCACTTTCGAACCGCAACGCCGTTCGCGGCCTGGATGATCCCATTCTCGACGACGCCATGGACCTCTGCCTCAGTTGCAAGGCGTGCAAGACCGAGTGCCCGACCGGCGTCGATATGGCGAAACTCAAGGCCGAGTGGCTCTGGATGAAGCACCAGCGAGACGGGGCGCCGCTTCGCAGCCGGCTCATCGCCAACACGGCCGATCTCGCCCGCGTCGCGGCGTGGCTCCCGAATCTCTCGAATGCGATCGCAGGCAGCAGGTGGATTCGCTCTCTAGCGGATCGATGGATCGGTATCGACCGGCGCGTCCCGCCGCCGACATTTGCACGCCGGAGCTTTCGAAGCCTGTTGGCCGAGCGCCGCAGAACAAGTCGCATGCCGGCTGGACGCGCTCTAGAGGCCGTGTCGGCTCACGATCGCACGGTCGTGTACTACCTCGACACATGGACACGGTATTTCACGCCCGGTGTCGGCATCGCCGCCGTAACGCTCCTGGAAGCGCTCGGCTATCACGTGATCATCCCTGAGACACCATGTTGCGGTCGGCCGGCGATCAGCAAGGGTCTGCTCGACAAGGCGGCGCGTCTCGCGGAACAGAACATTCACGTCCTGGCACACTACGCTCACCATGGCGTGCCGATCGTCACCGCCGAACCGAGCTGTCATGCATCGCTGATCGACGAGTGGCCGCAGCTCGTGCGAACGGACAGCGCCCGCGCCGTCGCCCGCGCCGCCGAACCGATCGACGCTTTCATCCTGCGGGCCATCAACGCGGCAAACCCGGCGCCCAGATTCCGCACGGCCGGCAACACTTACCTGCTTCACGGCCACTGCCACCAGAAGGCGCTATCGGGGACCGGCGAGTCTGTCGCCCTGCTCAATCTCATCTCTGATGGCCGCGCGAGCGAGGTCAACTCGGGTTGCTGCGGCATGGCGGGCTCCTTCGGCCACGAATCCGAACACTACGAAACCGCACGCGCCGTGGGCGAGCAGCGACTCTTCCCGGCGGTTCGTGAGCGGGCGGGCGCCGAAATCGTCGTAACCGGATTCAGTTGCCGGCATCAAATCCATCACCACACGGGCGTGGCGCCGCGGCACCTGCTCGAAGTCCTGGGCGAAGCGGTCGAAGTGCCATAAATCAGGCACCCAATAAACAGCGCAGGGCCGAATTCGTTCGAGACGGCCGAAGTCGAAACGGGATCGAAGATTTCGGCGAACCATGCGGATTCCTGCAAATGCCCATTCCGGCCGCATCAAACGGCCGCGCGCCGCGATTCGGCCACCACGGCCTCAGAATCCAGCGCCGCGATGCTCACGTTCGACTACAATGATCTGAATCGCAGAAAATCTCGGAATAATCTCGTTCCCCCATCGGATATGACTGGGGGGCCGACTCGCGCTTACACATTTCCAAACGGGAGTCTTCAGCCATGCTTCGCATCACGACGCTTGCCGCGCTCGCTCTGACCGTCCAATTACTCATGGCGCAAGTCGTCCGCGCGGGCGAACCGCTGTGCCTGTCGTGCCCCGGAGATATCGACGGCTCCGGCTTCGTCACGCTGGACGATTTGCCCGGTTTCGTCGGCGCCCTGATCACTGACTCCGGCGACCCCTGCGCCGATCTGAACAACGATACGCTCGCGGACGCCCGCGACATCGCACCCATGATCAGCCGCTGCCTGGCCGACGCGGAAACGGGCTTCGCCTGCTCCGCCGCCTCCACCGCGGAATATCGCGTGACGTTCGCGTCGACGTGGAGCGCCGCGACCCACCCGACCGACTTTCCCTTTGGCGCGCACTACTCATCGATGATCGGCGGAACGCACGATTCGTCCGTCTCCTTCTGGGAGCTCGGCGGCTTCGCAACCTTCGGCATCGAGCGGATGGCGGAACTCGGCGCGACCATGCCGCTTCGTGCCGAAGTGGAAGCCCAGATTGCACTCGGCGGCGCCGGCGAAGTGATCGCCGGGCCGAATCTCTCATCGACCCCCAGTTCCGCCTCGACCACCTTCACCGTCAGCCAGCGTTATCCGCGGGCGACCGTGGTCACCATGATCGCGCCCTCACCGGACTGGTTTGTCGGTGTCAGCGGCGTTCCGCTCTTTGAAAACGGCCAGTGGGTGAATCAGGTCGTCTTCTCGCTTCAGCCGATGGATGCCGGAACCGACAGTGGCGTCACTTACACATCGCCAAACTTCGACACCCAGCCGCGCGAACCCATCGAGGAGATCACTTACGATCCATTCCTGAACAACGGGGCCGTCGCCCCGATGGGCACGTTTACGTTCACCCGCATCAATTGATCCGCTACGACACTCGAGGCGGAGGCCGGCAATTCCAGTAACGCTCCGCGCGCCTGCTGAATCAAAGGGGGGAGCAGGCCTGCCCATCATGGCCGTCGTCGCGCATGTGCGACGCGGGCGACCGGGCAACGGAGAACCCCCATGTATCGTTGTGCGATGATTTCGCTCCCTATCGCGGCCCTTCTGGTCGGCTGCGTTCCCTCAAATCAACATGTGCACGAACTCGATCAGCACGGTGAGGTCTTTTACTTCGACGGCGCCGGCGGCGGCAGCATCCTGACGGACTGGGGCCGCGGGGTGAAGGAGGGGCTCAAACTCGCCCATTACCCCGGTGATTTTCAGGAAATCATTTGGAACACCGGCCTCGGCGTCGCGGCCGACCAGGGGGCGAGCTTGGACTACAAGCGCTCAAAGGCGAAGGAGGCAGCGGCGCGCATCGAGGCCTACATGGCGTCCCACCCGGGTCGCGCGGTGAACATCGTCGCGCTGTCCGCCGGGACGGCCGTCGCCGCTTTCACGCTGGAAGAGTTGCGGGACGATGCGCCGGTGGAAACGGCGATCCTCCTCGGTTCGTCGCTCAGTTCCCACTATGACATGACCAAGGCACTCTCGCACGTGCGAAATCGACTGTTCGTCTTCACCTCGGACAAAGACGCCGTGCTCGGCGTCGCGGTGGTCGCAGCGGGCACCGCGGACCGACAGTTCTGCGGCGCCTGCTCCGCCGGGCTTCGCGGATTTCATCTCCCCGGCGACGCCGACGACCGCGTCCGAATGCTCTACTCGAGAATCGAGAACATCGACTGGCGACCCGAGTTCATTCGATCCGGCAACTTCGGCGGCCATACCGATTCGGTCAATCCTGCGTTCGTGCGCGACTACGTCGCTCCACTCATCTCTTCCGCGGGCCCCCGTTTCACCCGTGCGGGCGACCAGCCGACCGCAAACGCCGCAAACGGGGCGATCTCGCAATAAATCCTCCGGCCCGGCACATTTCTGTTCGATTCCAATCCGCGCGAGCCTTTTTGATTTGAACCCTGTTCGCAGGATCGGATACGATGACCTGCGACATCAGCATGCGGCCGATTCCGGCACATCACGACCGGGCGAGCCGCACATGGCTGCCTCGTCCCGGAGTGGGTGTTTTGAACAATTCACTGACATTTCTCCTGCGCGGCCGCGCGCTCTCAGTGCTTCTCGCGATTCCTTGTCTGATCGCAACGGCCCGGGCCTCGGATGATCCGGCGGCTCCGGCGACGATCGCCGCGCTATCGCAGACTGACGAGCCGGGCATCGCCGCGCGCCTGGTGCGGATTCCACTCGATGCGATCGAGACGCTCGACCCCGATCTTCGCGAGTGGATCACCGACCGGGTCGATGCCTGCGCCATCGATCGCGACGACGACGGCTCGCACCACGCCGTTCTCATCATCGATCCACCGGATGTCCAGGCGCTGCGCGCCCGGGGCGCTGAGGTCGATGACACCGGCTCGCTCGCCGACCACATCACCGCTTTCGCGCCCTGGAATACGCTCGCGGTGAAACGCATTCCCTCCATCGAGGCCGTGGTGGGGCGGGTCGCCGAGGTCCCGTCCCCGGGCGATCCGCGCGGACCCGGATTGAACTGCCAGGATATCGGCACCAGTCTCCAGCCGTACGGCGTCTACCACAGCCTCGACGAGGGCGTCTGCTTCATGCAGAATCTCGCGGCGCAATACCCCGATATCGTACGGATGATCTCCGTCGGCCAGTCGATTGAGGGGCGCACCATCTGGGCGCTCAAGATCTCCGACAATCCCGACGCGGTGGAGCCCGGCGAGGAGCGGATTCTCTTCACCGGCGTCACCCACGCGCGCGAGTGGGCGACCCACGAAGTCATGCTCTATATCGCGGAATATCTCACCAGCCGTTATTCAACCGACGACATCGTGCGAAGAATTGTGGACCGGTCCGTCGTCTGGCTCGTACCCGTCGTCAACGTCGACGGCTTCGCCTATTCCTGGAATACCGCAATCCCGAACGCACGCATGTGGCGAAAGAACCGGCGCATCAACTCGGGCTCATCCTGCATGGGCGTCGACATCAATCGCAACTACTCGCACAAGTGGGGCTTCGACACCAGCGGATCGAGCACCAATCCGTGCTCCGAGACGTTCCGCGGAGCATCGGCCGCCTCGGAACCCGAGACCGCCGCCATCCAGAATCTCGTCGCGCAGCAGAAGTTCGCCGTCGCCGTGGGTTTTCATTCCTACAGCCAGCTCTGGCTCTTTCCATGGGGCTACACGAGTAACATCACGTCGGAGAGCTACACGGCGATGCGCGCGATGGGCGCCGCGTGTTCCAGCCGCATCTTCGACACCCATGGCAAGAACTACTCCCACGGCCAGTGCAGCTACACCATCTACCGCACCAACGGCGACTTCACCGATTTCGCCTACGGCGCACACGGCGTGCTTCCCTTTACGCCCGAGGTCCGTCCGCGCCTCAGCTCACAGGGCGGATTTCTTCTGCCCGAGAATCAGATCCTTCCCTGCGCGGAAGAGAACCTCGCCGCCGCGCTCTGGCTGATGGAGAATGTCGCCGATGCCATGAACATGACCAACGGCAACTCTCCGATGCTCTTCGAGGCCCCTGATCTGACCTCGCGCGTGGGATTTTCGCTGCCGGCCGCTCCGGTGAGCCAGAAGCCGGACACCCTGCTCGACTACCCGATCGGCTTTACGAACAGTCTTCAAACCCGCCTCGACGACGCGGCGCATAACCCGGCCGCCTGGGGCGCGTGGCCGCGCGATTTCGAAGGCTGCGGCTCCGGCAGCGGCTACGAGGTGGACATCGCCGGCTCGACAGCCCTTCGAGACTGGTTCGCCACGCGATCGACGTACAAGGCACTCCCCTATGTGTACGAGGGCGGCGCCGATGTCATGCTTTCAAATGTTCAGTCACTGGGGGTGAACGTCATCGGCATCCCTTCGACTGTCCCCGTCGATCTTGCCGACGTGCGGGTGATCAAGCGCGTCCTGCTGCCGGCCACGGGCGACTTCGGCATCACCGAGAACATCCTCGAAGAGCGCACCGCCATCGACGACCTGAACAGCCCATCTCCCTGGATCGACTGGAACTGGGAATACGTGAACGCCCAGGGTGTGTCTGAATTCGCACATCCCACAGGTTTGGCCTCGGCTGACACGCAGGTCTATCCGTTCAGGGCGTATCGGGTCAGACCCCTCGTGCCGTCGTACCTTTTCTCCAGCACCAATCCAGCCGGCGCGGTATATCTGCTGCGCTTTCCCGCATCATCGATGGACTGCAACCGAAATGGAATTCTCGACAACATTGATCTCATCGCGGCCACCAGTCTCGACTGTGACGGCAACGGCGTTCCCGACGAGTGCCAACCCGACTGCAACCAGAACGGGCTGAATGATCGCTGTGATCCCGAGGCGGTCGATATCGGCCTCTTCGCCGAACAACTGATCGCTGAAGCGCAGGACCCCGGGTATGTCTGCCTGTTCGATCTCAATTCGGACTCGCTGCTCAATGGTGACGACATATCCCACTTCGTCAGGAAGCTCCTTGCCCCGTGATAGCAGCGGACGGGCCGCGGGAGTCGTGTTCAGCCGGCGTCGTAAAAAAAAGAGTGGGCGGGCCCGAGCCGAAACTCGAACCCGCCCTTGCTCCATTCCCCACCAGGCCTTGGGCCTTCTCTCAAACTTAGCGGAGCAGCGACAGAATCTGCGACGACTGCTGGCCGGCCACACCCAGAAGCGAGATGGCCGACTGCAGAAGCACGTTCTGCTTGCTCAGTTCCGACGTCTCAAGGGCGTAGTCCACGTCGCGGATGACGCTTCGTGCGCCTTCAAGCGCTTCCTTGGTCGCGTTCAACGAGTTGATCGAGGTTTCAACCTGGAACTTCTGGAAACCACCGACGCGGCCTCGCTGCGTGGCAACCTGGCCGATCGCAGACTTCGCGATCAGCACGGCGTTGTTGGCGTCATTCGAAAGGCTGTTCGATCCGCCGCTCTTCAGCGTGCTGAGGTAGCCGACCGAGGAGTCGCCCAGATTGTGAGCGAACAGCGCCGATACGCCGACCGTCGCCTGCGTGGTCGACGTTGTGCCGAGCTGGAAGGTCAGGCCGCCGTCGGTGATCGAGATGTCTCCCGCATCGCCGGCCGAGTTGCCGGTGCTGGTCAGCGTGAACGAGCCGCTGGTGCCGTTCGAGTTGAAGCTGACCTTCACGCCGTCAACGAACGCCCGCTGGCCGTTCACTTCGACGACGGCATCGACACCGGTCGTCTGGGCAACGCCGCCCGCGAAGTCCGTGTCGCCGCTGATGAACGACGCGGCCACGAACGCCTTCGATCCAAATTCCCGGCTCTGGAGCTTCAGCGCCG
Source organism: uncultured Planctomycetaceae bacterium (assembly GCA_938008425.1). Lineage (GTDB taxonomy): Bacteria > Planctomycetota > Phycisphaerae > UBA1845 > UTPLA1 > JADJRI01. The sequence continues at coordinate 9,650 of CALLKH010000158.1, forward strand.
TTCCGGAAAGCGTCGCCGAGACGCCCGTTTCGGTGGCGGCGGCGACAATCTTGGCGGCAACCGCGCTCAACGCGTCGGAGTCCGAAACCGTAATCGTGGCCGTTCCAAGCGCGCCGGTGACGCTGAACTGTGCGGCGCTGACCGATGCGGTGGTGGCAAGCGTGGCGGAGGCCACTTCACCGGCCGTCACAACCTCAACCTGGAATGTCTGGCTGGAGTTCGAGGACGGTCGCGAGAACACGCGAAGGTCGGAGACGTTCGCCGGCGTCGAGAACGACGTCTTGATCGCCTGCGAACCGTCGAGGAGACGCTTTCCATTAAAGGAAGTCGTCTGCACGATTCGATTGATCGCGTCGATCGCGTTGTCAATCTGCTGCTGATTCGCGGAAATCTCAGCCGCGCTCAGGCCGCCCGAGCTTGTGCTCGCGGCTGCCAGCGACTCGATTTCGAGCAGCAGGTTGCCGACCTCGCCCAGCGCCGAGTCGGCCGTATTCAGGACCGAGTTCGCTCGCTGCGAGTTCCCGATCGCGGAATCAACCGCGACGAGTTCGGCGGACAGGCTGGAGACGGCCAGGAGCCCCGCGGGATCATCCGAACCCTTGTTGATTCGGAAACCCGTGGACAACTTCGTCAGTGACGAAGACTGCGCCGCGGTCGTCTTGTTCAGGATGTTCAAAAGCGACAGTGTGTTGACATTTGTTACTGTAAGACCCATGGCACTCTTTCCCTTCTTTGGCGGTGGAGAACGGGTTGACCAATACTCCCTGCTTATCAGTGCTGCTATCAGCACCCGGCACTCGTATCAGTGCAGCCGCAGCACTTTTCGACAGGCCGCCCGTTGAAGCTAAGATATAATCTTTACGAGAGCGATATTTTGATGCCCTTCTCGGATGCTGCCCGAATATCTTGCTGCGCATAAGTTTGCAGCAGCCCCAAATCAGGGCCGAAAGTCCGCTTTCCGGCTGGCATCTGTGTTGCCAACGCCCCGTCCACTTCTGGCCCGCGAAAGGCGGACGTTCAGCCCGGCGATCTCCAGGGACTTCGCATCTCCGGCAGTTGAATAGATAAGGAAGGGTGACCGCGCGGCGACCAGCAGTTGACCAATACCGCGACCGCGGTCTCAGGCCGGATGACGAACGATCATTCGTGCCCGCCCGACGAAAGCTCCCAGGGAATAACAGAAGGATGTCCGGCTACGAAACACAGGAGGAGACGGCGCGAACCATCGCTTCCACTCGTGAGGCGTCCGGCCCATTCTCCCACCAGCCGTCGCGCTTCAGGTAGCTTCCCACGATCAGGCCGTCCGCATGCGGCGCCAGCTGCGCCACTGTTTCGGGCGTGACGCCGCTGCCCACCAGCACCACTTCATCGATCGCGTCCGCCACCGATGCTACGTCACTCGGATCCGTCGGCCGGCCGGTCGCCGTGCCGGTCACGATGACCCCGTCAGCCCCCGAGAGCACGGCCGCCCTGGCCGTCTCCGCGAGACCGACGTCCGCGGTGATGGCGTGCGAGGAGTGCTTCTTCTTCACGTCCGCAATGATGGCGACGTCACTCGCTTCGATCATCCGCCGATATCGCAGGAGCGGTCCCGCGTCCGCTTCCGCCATCAGCCCCTCGTCGGCCACATGTGAGAACACGAAACCTTCACAGCGCACGAACTGGCATCCCGCCGACTGGGCCACCGCGATCGCCTCGCGATTCGCCCCCGCCAGCACCTGAACACCCAGCGGCAGGTCCGTCGCCGCGCGGACGGCCGCACAAATCGCCGTCATGGCCGACACGATTTCGGGCCCGACGGATCGATTCAGGTATGGGACGTCATGCATGTTCTCAATCATGATCGCATCGACGCCGCCCTTTGCGAGCAGTACAGCCTCGGCAACCGCCTGCCGGCAGAGTTCCGATACGGTCATGCGCGAGCGCGGCGTCCCCGGCAGCGCGCCGGCGTGAATCATGGCGATCAGCGCGGGCCGCTTCATGTCGCTGAGGAATGAAAGTCCGATGTTCGGCATACATTGAGTTCCATCTTTGGCCTTAGCAGCCGAGGTGAACTTGATCGCAGCGCTCAGCAACCGATCGTGTTTGAACGTTGCCTTTACACCGATCGTGAAACGCCGCTCAGATCCGCAGTCCTGCCCGGAATCAACATCATCAAGAGGACATATACCAGGAAAGCGACCGCAAAGCTGATGAACCATGCGTAGTGATACAGTTCTATCCAGAATTCAGCGACCTTGACGCTTGAGACGGTGCCGATAAACCCGGGACCACACGGCAGAATTCCCGCAGAGAGCGCGATGATCGCGCGGAAGTTGAAGCCGCCGACGTACCAGTAGGGGCCGGACGACAGGTAAAGCCCGGCGAGATTGAGTTGCGTTCGTCGGACCACGAAGTAGTCGGCAATCAGGATTCCGCCCACCGCGCCAAGCAGACCAGAGTAGGCGACCAGCCAGGTGAAGATGTATCCGGACGGATCCGCGAGGAGCTTCCACGGCATCATCAGGATGCCGATGATGCCGGTGATCAGGCCGCCGGTCCGGAAGCTGATGTACCGCGGCGCCAGGTGGGCAAAGTCATTCGCGGGGCTGACGACATTTGCAGCGATGTTCGTTGCCAGGGTCGCGAGGCAGAGCGCGAACAGCGATACCGCCAGCACAACGGGGTTCTTAAACTTCGAAACGAGCTCCACCGGGTCCCAGATCGGCGCGCCATAGATGACCACAGTGGCCGACGTCACCGCCACTCCGATAAACGCATACAGCCCCATCGTGAGCGGAAGCCCCAGCGCCTGCCCCCAGATCTGATCCTTCTGCGAATGCGCGTAGCGGGAAAAATCCGGAATGTTCAACGACAGCGTCGCCCAGAAGCCGACGTTGGCGGTCAATGCCGGAAAGAAGAACTTCAGAAACTGGCCTTCTTTCGGCTGACCGGGTTCAAACACCGAGGGCTGGTGAAGCATCGGGCCGAAGCCGTTGGCCTCGCGATACGCCCACCACAGAAGCAGCAGCCCCAGCGCGATGAGCAGCGGCGCCTTGATGTTGAGCAGGATGCGAATCGACTCGATCCCGCGGTAGATGACGAAGATGTTGATCCCCCAGAAGAACAGGAAGCAGGCGATCTGCATGATGTTGATACCGAGAAACGGAACCGGGGTCAGCGTCGCCCAATCCTTGAACCAGATCGTCAGGATCTGGTAAATCGCCGCCCCGCCGATCCAGACCTGTATCCCGAACCATCCGCATGCGACGAGTGCTCGCAACAGCGCCGGCACATTCGCACCCAGCAGCCCGAACGACGATCGGCAGTAAACTGGAAAAGGGATGCCATATTTTGTGCCCGCGTGCGCGTTGGCGATCATCGGCAGGAGCACGATGACGTTGCCCGCGAAGATCGTGAGCACCGCCTGCCACCAATTCATGCCGCCGGCAATCAGCGACGACGCCAGCATGTACGTCGGCACGCATGCCGCCATGCTGATCCAGAGCGCCGCGAGATCCTTCATCGACCACTTGCGATCCGCGCGCGACGTCGGCGCCATATCGGCGCTGAAGTGCGAGGACCGTTGAACATCGGCGTGATCGTGGCTGGCGTAGTCAAGCTCATGGATGCCCCCTGCGACAGAGGTGAGGCTCGTCGCGCCAGGACCCGCATTTGAGGGAGTGTCTTCACGCATGAGCGACGTAGATTATCGCATCCCCTCCGCTGCAACCAGTGAAAACGTGAGCCGAAGGCGGAACCAAGCTAGAGCAGCGTTCCCCGAAGCAGCATCGCCGCGATCGAGAAGTAGATGATGATGCCCACCACGTCCACCAGCGTCGCCACAAACGGCGCCGACGACACCGCCGGATCAAGACCCACTCGTCTCAACAGCAGCGGCAGCATCGACCCGACCACCGTCCCGCAGAGCACCACGCCCACCAGACTGCATGACACCGCCGCGCCGATCTCAAGGTAATGCTCGCCGTAATCCCGATCCCGCCACGGCCAGAAGTAAATGCGAAGCATGCCGATCACACCGAGAACCAGTCCCAGCGCCAGCCCGGCGCCAAGTTCCCGGTACAGCACGCGCCACCAGTCGCGCAGGCGAACCTCTTCGATCGCCATCGCGCGGATGATCAGCGTCGAGGCCTGCGAACCGCTGTTGCCCCCGCTGCTGATGATCAGCGGAATGAACACCGCCAGCACCACCGCCCGCGCGATCTCGTGCTCGAAGTAGCCCATGGCCGTCGCCGTGAACATCTCGCCGACAAAAAGCACCGCCAGCCAGACGGCCCGCTTGCGAACCATTTCGACAAAGCCGACGTTCATGTACGGCGCATCCAGCGCCTGAACACCGCCCATGCGCTGCATGTCCTCGGTCGCGACCTGTTCGGCCACGTCCAGGATGTCGTCCACCGTCACCATGCCGACCAGCAACCCGGCCGAATCCACCACGGGCAGCGCCACCCGATCCAGCCGCTTGAAATCGCGAACCGCCTCTTCCTGATCCTGATCCACCCGCAGCGCGTCGTGCTGCCGATCCATGATCTCCGACAACTTCCGCGTCGGGTCGGCCAAAATCAGTTCGCGCAACCGGATGTCGTCGATGAGCCGCCCACGATCGTCGATCACATAAATGACGTTCAGTGTTTCCTTGTCCCGGCCCACCTTTCGAATGTGTTCCAGCACCTGGCCGATCGTCTGGTCCTCGCGTACCGCGACATAGTCCGGCGTCATGAGGCGGCCGATTGATCCCTCGGGGTAGCCGAGCAGCGTCGTGGCGATCTTTCGCTCCTCGGGCGAGAGCAAAGTGATCAGGCGCTGTGTCACCGCGCCGGGCAGCTCTTCAAGCAGCGCCGTGCGATCGTCCGGCGCCATTTCGTTCAGGACGGCCGCGACGCCTTCCTTGCCGAGCGAGCGAAGAATCTCCTCTTGCTGGTCGAGCTCGATGTATTCAAAGATCTCGGCGCCAAATTCCCGGGGGAGAATGCGAAAGAGAATCGCCACTTCCTGCGGCGACATGTCGGTGAAGATCTCGGCAACCGAAACAGCCGGCAGCGCCGTCAGCGACTTGCGCAGCTCCGGAAACTGCCGGGCCTCGAGCATCTCCAGAATGTCCGGTCCGACCAGCGCTCCGAGCACGACGAATCCTCCGTCCCGCCGCGGCCATGCCGTGTGTGCGGTTGATCAAGAGCTTCATATCTTATCGAAGCCGTGGCGGCGCGTCGCCGGAGGAAAAGCGAACAAGCGATGGGCGTAGATGAAAATCGGCCGGATCGGGAGCAATGCAGGACCCGGCATGAAACACCGCGAGCCGGTTGGCCGCCGGCGGCTCTCGAGACGCCCGCCGGAGTCAAAGTTCAATCGATGGGATTCACGTTGACTGGGCCTGACAAATTCCCAGATCGGCGTACCGGCGTATCGTGGCGAGCAGGCCGGCCCGATTGATCGGCTTGGGCGCGAAGTCGTCGCAGCCGGCCGCGATGCAGCGCTCGCGATCACCTGACATGGTGTTCGCGGTGAGAGCAATAATCGGCCCCTCAAAGCCGGCGGCGCGAATCCTGCGCGTCGCCTCGTAGCCGTCCATGAGCGGCATCTGCATGTCCATGAGAATCACGTCGAACGGCCGACGCATGTCAACGGCAAACTGACATTCGCTAACACCCACCTGGCCATTCTCGGCCACGCCGATCTCCGCCCCCGCGGTTCTCAGGATGTGACAGATGAGTCGCTGATTATCCGGGCTGTCCTCGACCAGCAGGATGCGAACACCCTTGAGCGAGATGCCGGCCTCCGAATCAACCCGCACAACGGCGTGTTGCGCGACCTGCCGAATGACCTCCTCCGGGCTCAACAGCGGCGCACCCTCTCTCGGACCGACGGCGATCGTACACCTGAACGTCGATCCCTTGCGAAGTTCGCTCCTGACCAGCTCGACATCGCCGCCAAGAATCTGGGCGAGCCGCCGGCTGATGACAAGGCCGAGGCCGGTGCCGCCGAACTTACGCGTCGTGGTCGCGTCGGCCTGCGTGAACGAATTGAAGAGCTGGCTCGCCGCCCCCGGTGATATGCCGATGCCCGTATCGGAAATGTCAAATCGCAACACGCCGGATTCGCCATCCCGCTCTGAAAACGAGATGCCCAGCCGAATGCATCCAGCTTCCGTGAACTTCAGGGCGTTGCCGAGAAGATTGAACAGAATCTGGCGGAGTCTCAGTGAATCCGTGGTGACGATCTCCGGCACAGGTGTGTCAAACGCCCACTCAAACGCCACGTTCTTGGCGCTCGCCCGCTCGGAGAACTGACCGCAGAGTTCGAGGATCCCTCCCCAGGGCGATTCCCGTTTGGCGAACACGGCCATCCGGCCGGCCTCAATCTTGCTCAGGTCAAGAATGTCGTTGAGGACGTCGAGCAGGTGCTTTCCGTTTCGAACAATTGTCTCGGTGTTCGCCCGGCGCGTGGTGGATGGGAGGCTTTCGTCGCGAAGGTTTTCCGCAAAGCCCAGAATAGCCGTCAGCGGCGTACGAATCTCGTGGCTCATCGTCGCGAGGAACTGGCTCTTCGCGGCGTTGGCCTCCTCCGCGCGCGTTCGTTCGGCCACCTGCTCGGCGAGTTCCTCAGCGGTTCGCAGCGATAGCGCCTTGGGAATAATCGGAATCAGCGCGACCACGGTCGCGAACGAGACCACGGCCGTGATGAGCTTGACCAGCCCGAGCAGGCGATACATCGGCTGATAGAACATGATCGCTTCAAGCAGGTGCGTCGTACCGCAGGAGATGATAAACGCCCCGAAGAGAAGAAAGATGCCCTTGAACGGGAGGTCGGATCGACGCCGCATGAAGTAGATCAGCGCGACGGGAATGGCGACATAACACAACCAGATCGCGATGTCCGCGGTGATATGCAGTACGCCAAGCGCCGTGTCCCAGTTACCGCAGCGCCACCGCGGCGGAAAGTCCGCAGTGTCGAACAGCTTTGCCCAGAACCCACCGCCTTGGGCATTGTGTACAGGCGCGGGGCAGCAGGCCCCTGTCTCGGAAATGGTGGAAGTCGGCGCCGCTGCCAGCGGCAAGGCGTGAAACGCAGTTAGAAGCACGAGAGCAGTGCCACATGCGCCGCACCACGCGGATGCTCGCCGGCCCGAACTCAAACCCTTCAAACTTCGCCGATACACTGACGCACACCTTCCTATTGGATCGCACCCGTAACGACACAATCTCACCCGGCATTCGAACTGTCAGTGTTAGGCCTATCGGCAATGTTCGTAGGGTAGTTCGGTGTCGAATAATCTTGAGAACTGGGCGCGATCGATACCGGACTCGCTGACCGAAAATTCGTCAGGCAATGCGTCTTCGGTGTCATGGGCGGGGGGTTGGCACGAGAACTCAGGGCGCCGAAGTGCCGCCGAGGCGAGGTTGATAATTCGGACTAACTCTATCCCTAATCAGTGCAATGGACATGAACCGCAATGCCGGTCTCGCCGTCAGGCGTCCACCTTAAATGCGGCGACAGAGTGCTGCCCATCCGACGGCACCATCACAAAAAAGAAGCGGCGTTCATCGACAGCCTTGCTGCCGATGAACGCCGCGGGTGTGAAAGAGACTTCGGGTCACGAATGTACGTGACCGCATTCGTGCGCTCTTACGGATTGATCAACAGGTTCACGAATCCGGGCACGTCGTCAATATCGACGAGCGTGTCCTGATTGATGTCCGCAAGTGACAGGCTGCAGGCGGCGAACGGCGAGCCGTCGTGGTCCGCGTTGTACGCCGTCGGATCGAGCAAAGCTTGGGCGAAGTGCGAAATATCCGCACCGTCCACCGTTCCACTGCAGTTCAGATCGCCGAGCGGATTGTACGAGAGCAACAGCGTGCCCGGACCGAACGCACTGGTCGAGTTTCCGCCCACGCGAATGTAATACGTCACGTTCGCAAGCGTCGCCAGGTTCGAGATACGACTCTGTGAGGTGGTACATCCCGCCGGCGCCGGCGAAGGGATGTTGTCATTGCATGCCAGCTCGAACCCGCACGGACCGTCGTGAATGCTCAGCACCGTGTTCCAGGTGGTACCGGGACACGTGATCGCGGAGAGAAGTCCGGGGGTGGTCGGCGTGTAACTGAACCACACGTCGCGCGAAGCGGCCGAGTGGCAGGTCACGATCAGATCATTGGTCGCCTCTGTCGTGTCGAGCGGATTGGCGCCGAGCACCGCCGCCGTGGGGCTGAAGCAGTCATCATTCGGCGCGGGCACCGGCGCGGCGAAGATCGAAATGTTTCCGGAAGCCGACGTCGAGAGGAAACCGGACTTCGCCGAAACGCGGATCAGGACCGGTACGCCCTGGATCACCGGGAAGCTGTTGATCCGACTTCGAGACGACGAACAGCCGGCAGACGGACCAGCCGTGTAGTTGTCGTTGCACGCGAGAATGAACCCGTTGCACTCATTGAAGATATCAATGATCGTGTCGAAATTCGCTCCACAGGTCTCGATTCGCACGTCGGTCGTCGCGCTGGGAACATAGCTGAACCAGACATCCGCAAAGATGTCCGGCTGGCAGTCCGACGGGCCGCCCTCGCTGAAGTATGCGCCGCACGGAGCCCATGAGAAGACATTCGTGCCTTCGCCGATCGTGATGGCATTCGCACAAAGGTCGTTGGACGTCGGCGGTACCGCAACGGTCGCGACGGCGGTCGTGGAGACCGACGGCGTTCCGCACGGTCCGGCGGCCTCGCAGTGGTAGTTCCCTTCATCCGTCGGGTTCGGACTGGTAATGCGAAGCTGAATCTCGTTTGCGCCGCTGATCGTGGAGCCGGTGCCGGTCGGCCCGTCGGAGAGCGCGACGTTGTTCTTGTACCACTGGTAAGCCAGAGGCAGCGTTCCGGCGGACCGTGAACTCAGAATGAACGAGTCACAGTTTGAAAACGTCTCAGCCGCGACCGGATGCAGCGTCGTCTGGGACGCAATACAGGCGGGGCCGTTGGTGTTGATCAGAACCCAGGGCGTGGCCTCGACGATGATCTGGTTTCCGCCCTGGAATCCGACGATCGCGTTACCATCCGGCGAGATGCCTGTCGGGTTACCGAGCTTGACGAGTCCCGTCACGGGATTGAAATCGCCGTCATCGATGGGGCCGTAGTATTCAAGGATGCCCGGCGTGCCCACGTCGAGCTGATAGTCATACCAGTCCTTGATCAGATTGTCGGTGTCGTGCCAGATCCAGCCGCCTCGCATGAAGCTGCCGCAGGTGCTGTAGTTCGCCATACCGATGATCGTGTTGCCATCCTCGGTCAGGCCCGTCGCCAGAAGGGTCGGCGGAACGCCGCAGGTCGTGACGGAGAGCGGAAGCCAGCTGGCGGGCGTCGCGAGGTTCGAGCCGATCTCGATCGGCGGATCCCACGAAGACGTTCCCGCGTTCCAGACCCACTTGCCGATGAAGGTCGCGCCGAGGTCGCTGATCGCCGTGCCGACAATGATCGTGCCCGCCGCGTTCATGTGCATCGTTCCGGCGGACATCGAGTACGGCCGCGGGAAGCCCGAGCCATTGACGCCGTTCGGCAGATAGCTCATCACGTAGTCGCTGCCGTCCCATCGCCAGACCACCGGCCGACCGCCATCGGGATCAAGGCTTGTCGGGCTGGTCGAAAGATTATGCTCCTGGGCGCCGAGGACGACGGTTCCGTCCGCGCTGACGGCCCAGGCCGTGCCATCGCGCCGGCGCTGCGTGTTCGAGGTCGTGCGGAAAGGTGTCGGGAGCAGCCGCATGGCGCCGGCACCGCCATTGGCGTCGGCGTCGAAGATCCAGCCGCGGAAGCGGAAGTTACCGGTGGCAGTCACCTGCGTGCCGGCGGTATTGTGGGCGGAGATGTAGCCCTGGCCGACGATGAAGCGGCCGGTCGCGGAGATCCCGTGCGGCGTATGCACGTTCCCACTGTCACCCGAGCCGAAGCAGCCGTAAGACTGGCTGTATGCGTCGTTGGGAATACCGGGCAGGCCCTGCCAGGTGCTTGTCGCAACGTTGTATCGTGCGGCAATGGCGTTCGTCGCCGGCAAAGCGACGGTCGTGAACGTAGTCGGAATGCTGAACGCCGGGCTGACCGGGTTCGCCGCATTGCCGGTGATGCTGCCGTTGTTGTCGATGGTGCCGATCAGATAAAGGCCGTCGGCTGACATGCCGTTGCCGGACTTGCCGGCGAAATTGGACGGCGTCAGGGTCGTGCCGGTCAGATCCCACTGGCCGGCGCCGGCGACGCCGATTCCGGTGGCGCCGATCTTGTAAGTACCAGCGTTTTCATTGGTGACAGCCCCAGGGGTGCCACTTCCCAGTGAGGTGATTGTGGCCGTCGCGTGCGCGGTGGATACGACGGCTATCGGGATCGCTGCCGCCGTAATGACCGCCAGGAAACTCGCTGCGCTGTTCCGATTCATTGCTGACCCTCAATAAATAATGCCAAGACCTTGTCGAACCCTTTGCTGATAACCGCGATATCACACGATTCGCGGGCTCTTTGCTTGACGTCGAAACGCGCAGGGCGAAGCCGGCACCGCCGGCGGCTTCCTACAGTTGCAACACGGCGTCCACAAACGCCTGAATGTCGAGTCCGTTCTTGAGGCCGTCCAGATTGATGTCCGCACGGTCCGCGGGAACCGGCCCCGTGAACGGCTGGCAGAGCAGTGACGCCACGAAATCCGGCGTATCAAAGATATCAACCAGCCCGTTTCCATCCATGTCACCCGGAACGATGCCGCAGAACAGGCGGGTGGATTCTTCGATAATCGAAAGATGCACCGGCTCGCTGATTGCCGAGCCGCAGGCGTTTGTGACGACGCACCGATAATCTCCGGCTCCACCGTCACAGGTGTACGTGCCGACCAGGAATCGCGGCGTATCCGATCCGCGATAGTTGAACTGCGACCCCTCCGGGCACGGATCGTCGACCACGTCCACCCATTCGGCCGTCGTCAGGCTCTTTTTCTGCCACCGCGTCGTCATCGGAAGCGAGCCGGTGACTCGTGCGTTCAGCACTTCAAAACCGAAGAGCGCCGTCTCCGAGGTCGTGACCACGCCGGGCGAATCGAGCGTCACCGTCGGCGGCGTGCAGGGCACTGGATCCAGGTAAACGATGCCATTGCCGATGATCGTCTCGCAGGGAGATCGCGTATCACGATAGTAAACAAGCATCGAACTGCCGTCCGCACTGAGCCCCGTCGCGTGATAAATGTCGATGCCGGAGAAGGTCATGTCGCCGGGCGGGAGCTGTGAAAGAATGTACGCTTCCAGGTCCATCGGGACGCCGCCGTTGATCGAGGGCTTTCGAATGAACGGACGAATGATCGATGTCGGGCCGAAGTTCGTGAAATTATACCAGACTACGCCGACCACCGTTTCACCGTCGTCGCTGACGCTGAGCGCCATGGTGCGAATGGGCGGAATGGCCAGTTCATCGACCACCCAGCTCGCCGGCCGGCCAAGGCTTTCGGGCACCCAGGCGGCGCCGTCAAACGTCCATCGCACGACTTCGGCCTTGTTCTGGTCCTGCGGATTGGGTTCCAGGCCGAAGATCAACTGGTCCGACGTCCGGCTGATTTCACCGACGACCTTCGTGCCGTCCCGCGTGACGCAGGCATTATCCTGACTGCCGTACGCATCGAGAATCGTCTGGACGCCGTTGCGCCAGACTGACAGTCGTCGGCCGCTGTAGGCCTGAAGCGGACCACCGACGCCGTCCGGATCGGGCGAGTTGCCCAGGTCGTAACCGACGACCACGCTTCCGTCGCCGTTTACCCGATCCGCCCGTGCGGTCGTGGTGCCGGGCTGAACGGGCAGCGACTCAAACGTGCCGAGCAGCGTGTCACATCGAAAAGCGCGAAACTCGCCGCAGAAGCCGAACGGCGCGCAGCCGTTGCTCCGCGGCGTCGCGGTGGCATAGTATCCGCCGCCGACGATGTACCGCCCGTCGCCGGAAATATCATTGGGAGAATTGACGAAGTAGTCGCATCGCGTGCCGCCGACCCGTACATTCACAGGAGCGGATGGCGCGCCGTCACAGCTGTAGTTGACCGTCTCAGTGGTCCAGTCGAACGAACCACAATTCATCCAGCCCGAGTTCGACGTCCAGTGGTAGGTAATGGCGGGAATCGGGCACGGCGGATTGTATGGGGGATTGAAGTTGTTATTAAAGCAGTTGAGGTCGCCCCAGTCCGAAATATTGTCCATTTCAAGGGCCACAACGCCGGCATTGTCGCTGCAGCTCATTTTTCCGTTTCCGCCGATGACGGCGCCGGGAATCACCGTGACATCCCCGCCGCGCGTGTATCTGACCACGGCGTACTCGCCGATGGGGCGATCATAAATCGTTCCGATGACGGTCTGGCCGTCTGCAGTGATGTCTTGAACAGCGATGCCGATCTGCACCAAGCTCGGCTGGGCGAGGGCGATATGAGAAGTCAATGAAAGAATGATTGCGATGGAGACGGTCTTGAGGGGGGTGAGATTCATCGGATGAAATCCTCGGGTCTGTAACCGGCGGACT
>CALLKH010000159.1 GCA_938008425.1 uncultured Planctomycetaceae bacterium
TGCGCATCTCTTCATTGCTATCCCTTGCATTGATCACCCTCGCCGGCTGCCAGCCCGCCCCTACGTCGAGCGGCCTGGCCGACGCGCCCCGCTCGACCGGCGCCGCCGGCCCCACCCCGCTGGCCGACGCCTATCGCGACGTCGCCGATCGCATCATCGACGCCGCCCTGAAGGAAAACGACGCTTACGAGAAAATGCGCGTGATCTGCGACGACATCGGCCATCGGCTCAGCGGCTCGCCCGAACTCGATCGCGCCGTGCAGTGGGCGGTTGAAGCCATGACCTCCGACGGCCTCGAAAACGTCCGCGCCGAGCGCGTCATGGTGCCGCGCTGGGTGCGCGGCCGCGAATCGGCCCACATGGTGTCGCCGCGCGAGTACGAGCTTCCCATGCTCGGCCTCGGCATGTCGGTCGGCACGCCGCCAGACGGCATCACCGCATCGGTGGTCTGCGTACCGGACGAGGACGCATTCGAAAAACTCGGCCCCGACGGCGCCGCGGGCAAGATCGTTCTCTTCAATAACCCAATGCCGCCCTACGACCACCAACATGGCTCGGGCTACGGCACGGCCGTTCGCTTCCGCGGCCGCGGTCCCACGCTGGCCGCATCGAAAGGCGCCGTCGGCTGTCTCGTTCGATCCGTCACCGCCCACAGCCTGCGCTCCCCGCACACCGGTGCGACGCGATACAGCGAGGGCATTCCGCCCATCCCAGCCGCCGCCATCACCACCGAAGACGCCGAGATGATCGACCGCCTGATCGACGCCGGCCACGATGTGAAAGTCAATCTCCGCATGGCCGCCCGCGACGAGGGGCTCGTTCCCTCCGCGAATGTCGTGGCCGAACTCGTCGGCCGTGAGACGCCGCAGGAGGTGCTCGTCATCGGCGGCCACATCGACTCGTGGGACGTCGGCCAGGGCGCCCACGACGACGCCGGCGGCTGCGTGGTGCCGATGGAGGCGCTCAGTCTCCTCAAGAAGCTCGGACTGCGGCCGCGGCGGACGATTCGCGTCGTGCTCTTCACCAACGAGGAGAACGGCCTGAACGGCGGGCGACAGTACGCGATCGACCATGAAATCGAGATGCCCAATCACATCGGCGCGCTTGAGATGGATTCCGGCGTCTTCGCCCCGCGCGGTCTCGGCATCAGCCACATCGACCCGGTCAAACACAGGCGGGCCATCGAGCAGCTTCGCGACGCGATGTCGGTGCTCAAGCGAATCGGCGCCGACAACGTCCTTGAACACGGCGGCGGCGCCGACATCAGCCCGATGAAGCCGGCCGGCGTGGCGATGATGGGCTTCGAAGTCGAGGGCTCACACTACTTCGACTACCACCACACCCACGCGGACACACTCGACAAGATCGACCGCAAGGACCTCTCCGAGTGTGTCGCAGCCATGGCTGTGATGGCCTACATCATCGCCGACATGCCGGAGCGGCTGGGGGATTAGAGGACGGGTTGGCTCGAAGCAATTATGCGTTGGAAATCGTAGGCTGTCCCACCTACGTCTGCTCCGAACGCCACGCGAGTCATCATTCGAAACAAGTCGGCCGATTCAACACCGGAAGGGGTCGGGTCGAAGTTAACTTTCCTCGTCACTGTCCCAGCACCATTGCCACAAACGCCGCCAGGTCCCCGATATCAACGACGTCGCTGGAATTGAAATCGCCGTTCAGGATGTCGCAACCCGGATGGGCCGTTCCGTAATCCGCGGGGCTGATGACTGCAAGTGTAAATGCGCCGACATCCTCGCCATCAACGCGCCCATCACAGGTCATGTCCCCGAGGTTGGCCGGTGAGTTCGGATCAAATCGCCAGAGAATCGCCTCCGATCGGCTCCTTGTCGGAACATAGGCGCTTCCCACAACAGAGATGGTCCCATCCGGTGCCACCTCGATGCCCTGCGCGGTTGCCCCTGAGTATTCGGCGGGCAGGAACACACTCAGATCCACGAATGAGTCCGCCGCGCCGGCCCAGATAACAGCATGGCCGTCGAGCGAACCGACCTGAAGTCCACCCATTGCATCCGTCGCCTCGGCGGTCTGTCCCGGCGGTGTCAGGTCAACGATGGCATCGGCGCTGCCGGCCCAGATTATCGCATGATGCGAGTCTCCCAGTGCTGCGGTTCCGACAGCCTGACCGTCGCCCGCGGCGTTGACCCAGGAACGGGAATAGCCCGAGGGATGAAGATCGACGAAGGTCGCCGCGCTGCCTGACCACATTGCCGCGTGTGCGACCGGGGCGGGAAAGGGCGTGTGAATCCCGCCGTATTGCCGGTCGCCGTCGACGGCAGCGGCAAAACTGTTGGAGACGCCGGCGGCGGGATGCAGTGAGACGCCGTATGCGGGCGGCGTCCAGAGATAGGCGTAACTGCTGTAATTCCCTTCGGTGTATTCATAGGTCAGCGTGCCGACGAAGTGTTGACCGTCGGTGCCGTTGGCGCTGTCGTATTCGGGACCGGATCCGTGCGGTGCCTCGGTGAATTCGAGCGACTCCCCGGACCAGTAGGCGGCCGATCGCCACGCGCAGGTCCACCATTGCCCGCCCGCGTAACACGAATAGGTATGCCAGAACCAACCGACGAACAGGTCTCCGCTGACGTCGAGCACGCCGCCACCGACCGATCCGGCAGGGGTCAAGTCCGCAGCAAGCAGATTTGCGCCGCTCCAGAGTACGGGATGCGCGAGGTTCAGGGTTCGGCCGTCGGGCATAAGTGTGGACGTGGTGGCTTCCCCGCCAATTCGACCATTCGAGATACCGCGAGCCGTCGAGGAGGAGTCCGCCCAGGCGGGGTGCAGATTGATGACGGTCCAGTCAGACGGAAGCGTCGGCGTCGTTCGAACGGTCAGCATGGCGGCTGTGCTGAGCGTCGATCCGCACGCGTTGGTCACCAGGCACTCATACAAGCCTTCATCGGACGGGTTCGGGGCGGTGATTCTCAGGGCGGCCGTATCAACACCACTGATCGTGCTGCCCGTGCCGGTCGAACCATCGATCAGCGGAGTGCCGTCGCGACGCCACTCGAAGGTCATGGGCGTCGCGCCCGTGACCGCCACCGAAAAGCCAGCGATCGTGCCGCTCCAGGTCGCGAGGTCCTGCGGTTGAATGGAAAACCCCGGACATCTCGGCGTGAAGCGCTTTTCAACGAGGTTGGTTCCGCCTGAGTCGTTTTCTCCCCCGATCGCGTAGAGATAATCGTCGTCTCCGAGCACCAATGCAAAATGCTTCCGAGGCGTGGACATGCTCTCGACCTGGACCCACGCGTTGGATCCCGGTTCGAGTTTGTAGACAGAGCCCTGCGTGATGCCATTGCCGAGTGGTCCGGTTTCGCCGCCCGCCACATAGACCCGGCTATCAACGCCGAGCGCGGCCCTCGCGCCGCTGAGGGCGACCGGCAGATCAGGCGTGGCGGAATCCGACCAGGAATTCGTTGCAATGTCATATCGGGCGACATTGGCGAGACGCGCCGACCCGGCCTCGTTGATTCCGCCGAAAACAAGGATGTGCCCGGCGCCGTCGTAGGCGGCGCACGCGTCCGCGGCGGGCGTGGGCATGGCGGCGAGAGTCTCCCAGGAATCCGTGGCGGCATCATATCGATCGCAGTACCCGGAGTTGGGCCCACCCTCACCCGGCCCGCCTCCGATGCCATAGAGCCGCCCCAGATTGTCCCGGGCCCCAGCCATGTAACCGATCGCACTCGAAGGCGCCGGTCGCGAAGCGATTCCGCCGGAGGGGCCGTCGATCGGCTCGTAGGTCTCGTCCGAACCGGCTCCATCATCTCCGTCGACGAATCCACCGTAGACGATGATCCGCCCAAGCGAATCCACACCAGCGCCCTGACTCAGCACCGGTCCCATTCCACTGAGCGGCGATGCGGCGATCCATTGGGTCGCCCCCGGCAACAGTTGGTCGACCGCGCCGTCCATGTCTCCGCCATTCTGCCAGGGTGTTCCACCGACGGAGTACAAAGTGCCTTGGTGATTGACACCGACCGCGAATGTTCGTGCGGCGCCGCCGGTCGGAATCGGGGGAGCAGGTTCCCAGGATTGGGCAAGAATCGAAGTATTGGAAAGAAGCACCGCTATGACTGAAAGAAAGAAGTTCGTACGGCTCATGCTTGAATTCCCGCTCGATTGGTCAAGTAACTCGTGATGGTCGCCACACTCCGTGAGGGCAAGTTCCATTCCTCTAGTAAGTCGAACGGGAATCCGGCGCCACGGAAGGCGCAACTCTTGACGGAGATTGAAGTTACTTCGACTGGGTATCTCAAATCTGTCCCGGGGCGAAAGTCACGAACTTTGGCGAAAGTCGCATCGCTGTGTACGGACGAACAGATATGCGTGTGCCTTGAACCAGCGTGATCTCTTGGTGCGCGCAAACCAAAACCGGACAGCGCGCAATCAAAACCGGACAGAAATCGTGCGCAGGGAAAGAGCGGCCATCCGTGAGGTGGTCGCTCGCTGGTCCGGCCTGGCTGTCCGACGCCTCGCTTTCGCGGGGCCGTCGAGCCGGTTTCGAATCAGGTTCGAAACCGGCTCGATAGTCCTGCTACACCGCGGCCATCCCCATCGAAACCGCCGTCGGGGCGGCTGCGTCAATCCTCGCTTGGGCGGCCTGAACGTTGGCCTCGTACAGTCCGCCTCGCCGGGAGAAGACCCGCACCGTCGCCAGACCCTCGCTCATCGGGCCGAGGTCCACCGAGTAGGTCCGCTGGGGCTGGCGGTGCGGAACCGGATCATTGTCGAACACTTCCGGGGGCTCGGCCTCGGTCAACAGGTCGACCTCGATCTCGAAATCCTCCGCCACGACGTGCGACGCATTGGCCGGCGCGTACACCCAGGACACGCGAAGCCGGCCGCCCGACAGCGGCACGGCCCGAAGCTCCTGAATCACATCGGGCACCAGCTGCACGTAGCCGGCCCCGTCGGTCGTGAATGAGAACTCGGCCGGCCCGACCGCGTCGCCGAACTCGTTGAACGGCACGACTGCACCGTAGTAGGTCGAGTTCGCCACGAGCCCCAGCGTCGTCACGTCGAGCGCGGCCACCGCCGCCAGGTCATCGACGATCGCCACAGGGGCATCGACGCCGACGACCGGCGGCGTGTTGCGCGACAAAAAGACCTTGTAGCCGCGGCCGATCTCCCCGAACAAGAACTCCCCGAATCGGAACGTGCCGTAGCGCATCAGTCCGGCACCTCCTGCGGTTGAGGATCGGCGGCCATCTCGGCCTCGTAATCCGCCACGCTGTAGGGGTCCTTGG
>CALLKH010000160.1 GCA_938008425.1 uncultured Planctomycetaceae bacterium
AGATCGAGAATCAGCCCGCGATACCCCTCGTCTTCAAGCTGATTGATGGCCTTCTCGAGATCGGCCACCGTCTTGTCCATGAAGCCGCTCACGCGGACGTAGCCGATCTTGAGATTCTTATCGACGATGTAGTCCCAGCCGGTGGGCTTCGAGTCATCGCGGCTGTTGCCCCGGACGGTGTGGAGCAGGATGCGTTCGCGCGTCAATTCGACCTCGCGGACTTCGTCGGTGGCGCCGTCCTTGATGGTCAGGACGACCGACGTGCCCGGCTCGCCGGTGATGTTCCGCACCGCCTCGGTGATGGTCATCGATGCGGTCTTCTTGCCCTCGACCTCGAGAATGAAGTCGCCCGGCTTGATGCCGGCGTTGTAGGCCGGAGAATCCTCCAGCGGCGACTCAACCCGCACCGGCTTGCCGATTTCCTGGGTAATTTGAATGCCCACGCCGACAAATTCGCCGCGCGTCTGCTTGTTGAACTCGGCGACTTCGGTGGGCCAGATGACGGACGTGAACTCGTCCAGCGGTTCGAGCAGCCCGGACACGAACTCGTTCGTGATCACCTCATCGGGCAGTCGCAGTGTGTCGTCGTTGGCGTCGATGATGTTGTCGAAAATGCGGCGCACGCTGCGTGTGCCGAACGGCCCCGACTTCTCCACATCGCGCTTGACGTAGCCTTCAAGCCGCTTGACGAACTGCCCCACGAGATCTCGCTCGCCCAGCGCGGGAAAGGTCTTCGACAGCGACTCGGATTTGGCGAGGATCGTCAGGTGCTCAATCGCCTCGGTGCAGAGTTTGCGAAAGTCCGGGGCCTCGACGTAGTCCTGATCGATCCGGGCGAGCACCTCGCGAACCGACTCGGGCGTGACGCCATCGAGATCGGAACGCCAGGTCGCCTTTTCATTGCCGTACACAAATTCAAGGTGCGCCCGCTTCCGGCAGAAGTCGAAGCCGTCCTTGAAGTCCTTGTTGTCGGGGAAGATTCGCTGGAGGACGTCGTAGATGGCCAGCGCTTCGCGGAATTCATTCGCGTCCTTGTTCTCATCGATCTCGAGCAGGGCGTTGGCGACGATCTCGGGCAGCCAGGGCTCTGCCCGGAAGCTGTCCTCGTCAGCCGCCTCGGCCATGGCGAGTTCGGCGTATCGCAGGGCGCGGCTCCACTTGTACTTGTAAGCGTCGGCATCCAGATCGGGATCGGTTTCCTCATCCAATTCGTCGTCGCTCGCGACCGACTCTTCGTCTTCGTCCTTGGCGGCCGGCTTCTTCGTCGAGGCAGCCTTCTCACCTTCGGGCTTGCCCTCACGCGCCTCCCTGGCGGATTCGAGGGCTTTCTTCACGAAATGGTCGTACATCCGCTGCCGGTACTCTTCCCGGCTCTTGCTCAGTTCCTGAAGCTCACGCATCCAGTCGAGCGCGGAGAGAATCTCCTTGTTATCCGGCTCCTGCTTCTGAATCAGTTCGATCGTCTTGATCCCGTTGCGGAAATCGCCCGCCAGGATCTGATCCGACCCTTTGACCCACAGCTCCCGCGTTTCGGCCGACGCAAGCTGCGGGCCGTCCGACGCCAGAAGCCAGGTGGCCGGGACCAGCGAGAGCACAGCCGCGAACAGCGGGATGAAAAACCGACGGCGGGGTTGAATTCTTGCCATGGAGCCTCCTGTTACCCTAATAAATCGGGACGGCCGGGCCGCCTTTACTATCTTATTGGGAGAAAGTTCGGGAGTGTGAATCTCGCTCACAACGCCTTCTCCATCGCGGCTGTGACCCACACACTCCCCCAGAGAGTCTCGCGTGGATCACGTCGTCACCCTTGCAACACGGGGACGCAATCGGCCCAACGAGGGGGGGATGCCCGCCACGAAGGCCTGAGCGACTGCCGCGCCGGGCGTTGGGGAAGACAATCGCCATTTGATTATATGATTCAGAACGATAAGGGTTCAAGTTTTCGGGCCTTGAACCCCCTTCCCAGTACTGTCATCGGATGTGCCGCTCCCGGCACTTGATGTCCATGTTGCGGCGAGTGGCCCCCGTTTTTCACCATTATGGGGAGAGCCCAATGCCTGTGAGAAGCAGACCTCCGCTCACGCATTTCCCTGAGAAGGAGGCGTGGGTGAACCAGACTGAAAACCGGGGGCGCCCGGGTTCAAACGCGTGCAGACGCGCGAAACGGCCACAGCGAGCGCGATGATCAAGAGCGCGTCCATCGTCCAGCGCAGCCGCGAGATCGGAATGAACGTCACCGCGACCGCCATCTGCGTCAGGAATATCCCGATGAACAGTCCGCGAACCGGCGGGCGCGATCGCATCAACACCAGGGAAGGCAGCCCCAGGGCGAGCACGTGAGTGGGTGAAACGAACGGCAGAATTCGCGTGGACGTCGCCACGTGCACGACGTAAGCGGCGGCCGCGAGCGCGAGGGCGGCGGTCGCAAGCCATCGTTCGACATTTCGATTCGGGCCCTCGCCGCGGCGGCGTGGATCGCGCCAGGCGGAAATGCAGATGAACCCGCCGGCGATGACCAGGAGCAGCGGCCCGAAGGACTCGATCGTCGGCGTGAACCAGACGCGGATTTTCCTGAGTCCGTTCATGGCCGACTCGCCGGTGTGTTCGAAGATGAACCGCCGGCCCATCTCGAAGAGTCGCCGGTCGGCCTCGACTTCGCTGAGGCCCTCCGCGCGGAGCCGGTCGAAGGCGGCGTAATCGGCATGGGCGAGGCCGGGATTTTTTGCGTAGTCGGGATTGTTTCCGAGGTGGAGGTTCAGCCCGGCGGTCGTCGAGAGCGTGAAGCGGCCGATTTCGTTCTGGTTTCGCCAGCACCACGCGCCGGCGATCAGGACGACCGGCACAAGTGCCGCGGCGATTCGGGCGGCTCTCTCGTGTCGTCGCGAAGTCGAGAAAGTCGCGTGAAGGGCGAACGGGATAATGAGCAGCACTGCATCCGCCCGGGCCAGCGCCATCAGGCCGACGAGAATCGACACGCCCGCCATGCCGGCCGTGCGACGCATCGCCGAACCCTCAGCGAGCACGACAAAGATGTGAATCAATATCGACGAAATGAAGAGTGAGATGACCAGCGTCTCGGTGAGGTAGAGCGTTTCGAGGTACAGGAACGGCGCATAGAGCGCCGAGATGATCCCGGCCAGGACTCCGGCCGTCGAATTGCGAAGCTTGAATGCGATATAGGCGATGCCGATGGTGTTGCACCATGCGAGAAACGCCTGAAGGAGGATGATCGCGTTGTGCCAGTAGTCCCTGGGCTGCGTCTGGTAGATGAGCGAGAGCATCGCGGGGTAGAGCGGCGCGCGCTTCGCGACGTCGCCCGTGGGCAGTCGGAGTTCGCCCTGTTCCGCGAGGCTGATGGCCAGCTCGACGTATTCCCGTTCATCGGGTGAGCGGCCGCGGACCGCCCGTGGTTCCGCGGGCGGGGCCGCTGCGTCGTCGCCGTCGTTTGCATCAACGGAACTCTGCGGAGTCGCTGCGCCGGGATCGGGATGAACAAACGCCCAGGTGCCATGCGTCAGCGCCGCGAACAGGAACACGAAGATCAGCCAGCGCTCCACCGGCTTCGATGGCGGCGCGGCGGAGTGTCGTGGTTGCGCCGCCATGCGTCAGGCCCTCGCCGAAATCCAATCGACCAGGTCGGCCATGAATCGACCGCCGTCGGCCTCGAACTCCAGGGTGTGTGCGCCGTTGGGGTACATCGTCAGCTTGCGATCGGGCGACGGCAGGGCGTCGAACCAGGCGCGCGTCGCCGCGTTGTCGATGATCCGGTCGCGGCCGGCGAGGAACAGGTGAACCGCGCCGCGGTAGTCGCCCTCGCTGAAGGGCCGGATCGTTCGATCGAGCCGGCGCGATGCGAGCAGGAACGACGCCGAGACCTGGAGCAGCTTGTGTCGGTCGCGTTCGAGAAACGCCAGTCGCTCGGCGTTGTCGGTAAAGAAGCGGGAATCGTTGAGCGGAATGTCGAATTGCCGCTCGCGGTCGTTGACCATCGCCATGCCGACGCGGAGCTTCTCCCAGCCGGTGAGGTCCACGCGGGGGAAGAGCCCGGGGGCGATCAGCGAAATTGACCGCACCTGCTTCGGCCGGGCCATCGCCAGGTAGACCGCCTGCTTTCCGCCCCAGCTCACGCCGATGACATGCGCCGACGGCCGGCCGGTCTCGCGCAGCAGCACGTCGAGAAAGTGCCGCGTATCTGACATGCACTGATCGGCCGAGTCGTAGTGGCCGCGGGGGGCGGGGTTGAGGCCGCTGCCGCGCCGGTCGGGCATGTACACGGTGAACCCGGCGGCGGCGAGCCGCGCCCCCGATTCTTCGTACCAGCCGCCGTGGGATTGGATGCCGTGCAGGTAAAGCACCGCGCCGCGCGACGACGCCGGGCGCCACCAGCGGGCCTGGGCGCGGTAGCCGTCGGGGAGGCTGCTGGTTTCGATCGTCAACGGGGCCGCTGCGTCCTCGCCCGTCGACGAGACATGTGGCCCCGGAGCATGGGCGGTGTGCGGATCAGCCTTTGG
>CALLKH010000161.1 GCA_938008425.1 uncultured Planctomycetaceae bacterium
GCCCGCCCCGAAACTCATGCAACAGACGGTCATAACTGAGCCCGTCGTTCAGGAATCGGTGATATTCGATCGGAAATCGGCCATTTTCGTCGAGACATCCCTGCGCCCTATCCACAGGTCCGCCCGATCGAATGGTTAGTCGATCACGTTTCTGAGATCGTAAATCCGGCGTTCGACCTCAGCCCTCGCCGCCACGATTACCTGACCCAATTCGTCCGCACTGAGCGAACCCAGATTCATGCGGGCGACTGCCGCCGGCATTCGACCCCGGCGTCGACCCATCCGAACCGCGCTTCCGGCCGGTCGTCCGCGCTTGCCGCCGCGCTTCTGCTTGCCGCCCGCCGGCCGTACGCCATGACTGCCGGACATGTGTCGAGCCAGATGTGCCGGCATGCTGAACGTGCGGTCACACTGAGAACAAACGAGCTTTCCCTTCGCCATTGATAACGCTCCTCTTCTTCCTTACGTCTACCCACCGGCGCATCTCATTGAGATGCGAGGACTACAGTGTCCCCGCATAAGCGGTAAACGATAAGCCGCACCAGGATTCTTCGCAAGTCTGACAAGGACCTGTACACTATCACACGGACGCGCCCAAGCTGCCAACGACCGCAGTCGTAGACTGCGACGATCAATGCGCGATCAGGCGAATTCGAATGTACTCAATGCAAACTGAGACTTGTGATCAATCGATCGACATGGAGAAAGTCCTTCGCGCCCGCAGGCGGGGCGCGAGGAAATCCACGCGCCGCGCTGACTTCACTTCCTGTAACCAGATAGAAATTCGGCATCGATGACCTCCGATACCGAGCCTGGAGGCGACTTGTGAACAATTCACTGTCAATTTCAGAGAACAATCCGGCGTTTCGGGAGAATTGGCAGTCAATTCGGACAGTTTTTCGGAGAATTGTCCAGTTATTCACTGCAATGGGCCAAAATCGTTCAAAACAATCTGGCTCCGAACAGGGTCGCCGATCGGGACATCGCCCCATTTCGGCCGGATTGATCCTGATCACACTCGGAGGCTGCTCATCTGGAACAAAACAGCCGCCCCCGCCGGCGGTCGTCAACCCACCGGATAAGGCGATCATATTTCAACCCGTTTTCGAATGGTCGGGAGACGCCACGAGCCCCTACGCCACGGGCTTTTTCGGCCGCGACGCAGACGGGCGAATTGCGGCCGTCACCTGTTCGAGCCTGCTCAAGACGAGAAGTCGCCCACTTCGGCGAATATGCTGGATGGACATTTCCTCAAAGTCGTCCGTGCAATGCTACGTCAAGTCCTGGGGGCCGCCCGGCCCGGGCGGCGTCACCGATCAGAGTATGCTCAATGTCGACCTTCGCGGCGACTATTTCATTCTTCGCGCAGACTCAAGCGTTCCCGCCGGAAGCATTCTTGATCTCGACGCGCGATCGAAGACTGAATCGGGTGAGCGCGTCTGGTTTCCGAACAAGAATTCGAAGTCGGAGACTGGCTACGACCTCGTCACCGGCCACATCCGCGAGACTCATCTGAAGTACCACGTGCTGATGCTCGACGAGCCTGTGCGCGTCGGTTCGCAAAGCGGAACACCGGTGATCAGCCAATTGACCGGCCGCGTCGTCGGCATCATCTCCAGAGATGGTCGCGCCTGGGGTCGCAGCAACCTCGGCGAGGATCATACTGGCAGAATCTTCCTGCTCACGCCGTCCACGCGCATCATCGCCGCCATGGACGCCTACGACGACGAACTCGAATTCAGTGCCACATTCGGCAAACGGGAATAGCCGTCGGCTCAGCGAATTCAATTCGAAGCGCAGAGGCGCGGTGCGTCTGCCCAAGGGATTAATTACGGCATGAGAGATGTATCGGGGTGTCAGGGTTCTGCGCAAATGCAAGGAGCGGGAATCGTCGCTCAATTATTTCGACCGTAGCGACCGCCCTCTCCGGGCTCAGGAGCGGGCTTCGGCTTGAACGGCCGCGGCCAGAACTTGTACGGCGCGGGTTGCGTCGTGGGTGTTCGTGGGCGAATGTCGGCGAAGAGCGTCTCATCGGCCTTGTCGTAAACGATCCGACCATTCACGATCGTCCATTGCACGGTGGTATAGAACTCGAGCAGTCGGCCGTCGCAGACGATGAAGTCTGCGTCTTTGCCCACGTCAATCGAACCCACGCGATCATCAATATCGAACATTCGCGCCGCGGCGAGCGTGATCGATTCGACGGCAGCCGACTCAGGCAGTCCGCCGCGAACAGCAAACGCCGCTTCCATGGTAATATTCAGCAGATCCCGCCCCGCGAGACCGACCAGGCTGACATTCGTCGCCCCCGGCGTCACCGCCACATCCACGCCATGGCGATACAGAATCGACGCGAGTTCGATGCTTCCACCCGAATCAGCCATTCGGTCCTCATCGCGCGAAGCCTGTCGTCGCGGCGTGACGATCACCTTGACCCCTGCTCGGCCGAGCCGATCCGGAATCGTCCAACCCTCCATGGCGCCGCGAATCACAATGCGAATGCCATATTCCTTGGCCAATTCGCAGACGGCGACGAGATCGTTGCGTGAGTCGGCCGATATCAGCGCCGCCTTTTCCCGCTTCATCAATTGAAGATAGCGTGAATTGCCGCCGCTAACGGGACCTTCATCCGGCGCTTTCGCCTCTTTGTCGCCCGCCGCCTTCTTGCGTTCGAATTCCTCCTTGT
>CALLKH010000162.1 GCA_938008425.1 uncultured Planctomycetaceae bacterium
CGGGCAGGCCGTACAGCGCCGAGTTGACCACCTTCAGGATTCGCGCGCTCAGCGCGGGATCGTTGCGGATCACGTCGTGAAGATCGCGCATGTTGGACTTCAAGTCCTCGACAAGGTCGATGATTCGAACCGTGATCTCGGGAATCGTGACGATCTCGCCCGCATCGCGCAGAATGGATTCTACGACCTTCGATTCCTTGTGTTCATCCTTGAGCAGCACCATCATTCAGCCCTCCCTGCCCCAACCATCGCAATATCGAATCCGCCCCTCGCACCCACCTGAGTCTATCGGAAATTTCGGCCAAAAGGTTCATGTGTTCTTCGAGCGGCCGCGGCACGAATTGATACAATTGTCGATGTCCATTTCCGGTCGCGACGGCGTCGTTTTCCTTCAGTGTTTCGGCGTGGAATCATCCCATGCTTTCGCGGCATCACCCGACGCGCGGGCGTTCGCGCCATGGAATCTGCCCATCGCGTAAGTAGTCTACCTGATCCGGTAAGAAAGAGGCTCGATACCGGCCGAAAAAACTCAACGATTGTGAGCGCCGGCGCGATTATTACCGGGTAATTTCATGGATCTGGGAACCGTTGCGCCGCCGACCGATCAGGAGTCTGCGGCGAAGCAGATTCGCCGGAGATGAATGGAGAAGCTCGAAAGTGGCGAATCATCGATACGCTTTAGGTGTGATAGGAACCGGACACATCGCCCTGGTGATCATCCGGCGACTGATTGAAAGCGGCTACCTCGCGGCCGATCGCGTCATCGCGACAAGATCGCGCAAACTCGAGGCGCATCCGCTTCCCATTATCGCTTCAGATGATCCCGGCCTGGTCGTGCGCGAATCGAAGATCGTCATGCTCTCGGTTACGCCACAGCGATTTGCCGAGGCCGCAGTGGCGATCCGTTCGCACACGACGGGCGATCACATTTTTGTCAGCGTGATGGCGGGCGTCTCAACCCGTCGCGTCGCCGAGCTTCTCGGGGTGGAAAAGCCGCGCGTTGTTCGATCCATGCCCAATCTTCCGTTCGGCCTCGGCCGCGGCGTGACGGGTCTGTTTCGCGGCGAGCACGCGAGCGTGGACGATCTTGAGGAGGTGAAGCATCTCTTTGGTGCCGGAGGTGTGACAGTCACGCTTGAAGATGAGTCTTTAATGGACGCGGTGACCGCGGTCGCCGGATCGGGACCGGCATACTTCTACTACTTCGTTGAAATGCTGATGGAAGGCGGGATGGCGGCCGGTCTCTCCCGCGATGACGCCCAGGTTCTCGCCGCCCACGCGTGCGTCGGCGCCGGCGCAATGCTCCTGGACAAGAGCGCGTCGCCGCGCGAGCTTCGGGAGGCCGTCACAAGTCCCGGCGGCACGACGCAGGCCGCGATGAACAAGCTGGCGGAGTGCGACGTCGCGCACCACGTGGCCGATGCTGTGCTCGCCGCGTTCCGTCGCGGCCAGGAACTGGGGCGAATGAACGACGCCGGCTCGCGCGAATAGATGAGTGCAGCGAAAGCCGGCGCGTCGTGATCGGCGGGTTCTTTTCACACCGATTGAATTCAGTCCCCCATCATCAGGACTGGCAGGATTCCCCGACGAGCGTGGCGTGCAGCGAATCGTGAAGGGCGATGACGGCCTTGAATGTGTCGCACGCCGCCTGAACGATGGCCGCGCGGTCCTCAGTTGAGAATTCGATCTGTGCCATGTCGTCCTTGAATGTCTGCCAGTATTCCTTCTGTCGATCGCCGTAGGGATCGAAGTACGTCAGGCCGTTCGTACCTTCGAGCTGATAGGCTCGGCGCAGGGCGTTGGCGATGTACTTTGAGCCGTTCTTACTGCCTTCGAAGACATAGTGAACGCCGAGAAGCGCAATGGGCCGGGTCTCGGCCAGTTGGTTGATCCGGTCGATGAACATCGCGGTCGGCGCGCTGGGCTGAATCGATTCGGCGTCGCGGCCGAAGTACGCGAGATCGGCGAGGAGGTGAGGCTCCTGGAACTGGTAGTCGCGCACGATGGTCGTCAGTGCTTCGACCGCGCCGCGCGTTTCTCGAATACGGGCCTCCAGCGCGCGGTGAATCAGGTAGTGCTGTCCGAGCGAATCGATGTAGGCGGAGAGGGGAAGTCTTCCCATCATCAGCTGCTTGTTGAACATGCCGTGTTCTGCGGCGTCGTGAAGTTCGCGGGTGGTGTCCCGCAGGCTGGTTTGCAGGGGAGGGAGTGTTTCAGTGTTCATGGAATGTTGTCCTTCTTCTGCGGGCGGTGTGCGTCTGTCTGGCGATCACCGGCCGGCTTTCGCCGGGCGATTGAGCAGGG
>CALLKH010000163.1 GCA_938008425.1 uncultured Planctomycetaceae bacterium
CGATCACAAGGGCGACGGCACAGGGAAACGACTTGATGGTGCCACCCTTTCGCATGAGTTCAACGACACGCCCTACGATCTTGGTACGGTCGGCATGGCGCTGATCGAGGGGAATCCGAATTCGGGAAGCTGCCAGTTCTTCATCTGCCTCGGACGACAGCCGGCATGGGACGGCAAGTACACCGCGTTCGGCAAGATCCAGGGACCGGAATCGCTGGAGACGCTGAAGCGGCTCGGCCGCGTCCAGACGGATGAGGATCATCACCCCAAGGAACCGCTGAAGATCAAGAACATTACCATCAGCGATGTGCCGTTCATTCCGCGCGACGGCGCTTAACGATGGGCCGCGCGTCCCAAAGGCGCGCGAATCCCGATCACACAACCGCTACCCCACTCCATCGAGATAGATTCTCGCCCAGTGCTCGACCAGCGCGAGGCGCCAGACGGCCCTGGCCGCCTCCGCGTCACCCGTGTTCAAACGTGCTTCCAGCGCGGGCAGCGCCCTGGGCGTGAAGCAGCCCCGTTCGGCGAAACTCTTCGAACCGAGCAGGTCGCTCCACCACGTCCGCAGGTCGCCCTGCATCCACTCGACGATCGGCGTGCCGAAGCCGAGCTTGTCGGTTCGATTGAGGATCGCGTCCGGCACGAGGCCTCGAACCGCGTCGCGCAGCACCTTCTTGAGCACGCCGCGCTCGATTTTCTCATCGACGGGAATCGACATCGCGAGTTCGACCATATCGCGAGAGAGAAACGGCACGCGTGACTCGATGGAGAACGCCATCGAGTTCCGGTCTTCAAATCGCAGCAGCGAGGGCAGGCTCTCGCGCGAGAAGATGTCGTCGATCCGTCGTGCCATGCCCGAGACGCCACCCGGAATCTCAACGGGCGGCGGCGATGTGACCTCGAGCGCCGCATAGACGCTCGCCGGCTCCTCGGATGTGAACAACTCGCGTGCGAGCCACGGCTGCCGCCGGGCGTGGGCGCGGCGGCGGGCGTCGTTTCGCATGCGACTCGGCGCGAGCGAGGCCGCAACATGGAGCAGGAGCCCGCGATTCGCGAAGTGCATCGCCTTTCCGGCCCGCCACTCACGGAGAAGCCGTCCGATCGCAAATCGCCGAACGAGGTGCGCGAGATACGCGGGGATGTACCCCTCATAGCCGCAGAACAGCTCATCACCCCCCTGGCCGTCGAGCAGGACCTTGACGCCCGCCTCGCGGGCCGCGCGCATGATTTCCCATTGCAAATGCAGATTCGGCAGCGCGAACGGTTGCTCCTGATGCCAGACGAGGAGCGGCAGCGATTCAAGCAGCCCGGCCGCCGTCGGCCGGACCACATGCGCCGTCAGGTCGCCGCAGGCCGCGACGACGGCCGCCGCATGGTGCGATTCGTCAACCGCGGTGCCGGTCATCGCCGCGGTAAACGTGTGCTGCGTGAGCTTCGTCTCGCCGAGCGCTCCGCTTCGTCGCAGGCCCGCGAGAATCGCGACGAGCGACGAGCTGTCGATGCCGCCGGAGAGGCACGTGCCGATCGGAACATCGCCCTGAAGGTGCGACCGGATCGAGCGCGTCAGCGTCTCGCGCACACGCCCCGGAGCGTCGTCATACTTCTTCCACTCGAATGACGGCCGCCAGAATCGATGAACCGCCCCGCCGGCGTGCATTGCGCCCTTGGCTTGAAGCAGGAATTCAGCGTAGGTCCCGGCCGGCAGCGATTCGATCCCGTCAAACAGCGTCTGGTCAGTGTGATCGACGCTGCCGTCGCAGAGAAAATCGCGAAGCCGGGCCTCGTTCACACCTCGGAACGCACCGGGGACTTGAAGCAGCGATTTGATCTCGGAGGCAAATGCCATCCCATGCGCAAAGCGCGTGAGAAACAGCGGCTTGATGCCGAAGCGATCGCGCGAGAGCACGAGACGGCCCGCGACCCAATCGACGATCGCCGCGGCCCACATGCCGTCGAAACGCTCGAAACACGCCGGCCCCCAAGACCGGTAGGCCGCGAGCACGACTTCGGTGTCGCTGTGGCCGACGAACGGCATGCCGCGCGCGGAGAGTTCATCGCGAAGTTCGGCGTGGTTGTAGAGCTCGCCGTTGTAAACAAGCCACACGCGGCCGTCGGAGCTCGACATGGGCTGTCGTCCGGCGTCGGAAAGGTCGACGATGGCCAGCCGTCGCGCGCCGAGGCCGAGTTTCATCGGCAGGTATTTCCAGTCGGGCTTGTCGTCGGGCGGGCCGAGGCGCTGCTCGACCGCGGGGCTGCCGTTCATGCCGAAGGCGACCGCGCCGCCGTCGTCGGGTCCGCGATGGTGCAACTGCTGCGTCATCGCGACGAGCCAGTCGGGACCGGCTGGGTTCATCTCGTCGAGTAGAAGGCCGGCGATGCCGCACATGGGTTCTTTATCCGTGGCAAGTCTGGGCTCTGGTCCGAGTCTGATCGCAAAAGAATAGGGCCAAGCGCGCCCAAGAGCCAGCAGATGGCGAACAGGCGGGTCGATTATGCAGTGGGCGCCGGGGCGGTGGGAACGAGTTTTCGAAACTGGCCGGCGTACCAGTCGGCCACCCGGGCGAGCGAAAATCGTTCGCGTGCGGCGCGGGAGATTTCGGCCCGGTCAAATCCGTCCAGGCTTCGAATCATTCGCTCAAGCCCGTCACGAAGCGAAGCGGCATCGCGAGCATCCACGAGGATCCCGTTGCCGTCGTTCACGAATTCGGCGCAGGCCGTGCCGCGCGTGACGACGACCGGCCGGCCGACGCAGAGGGCTTCGGCGACGACGGCGCCGAACGTCTCGCCGTGGCTGGGCATCACCAGAAAGTCGGCGGCGGTCATCTGTTCGATCACAGCGGCACGCGGCAATTCGCCGTGAAGACGCAGCAGCCCCGTGCGTCCTGCGGCCTCGAACCGGGACTTGATCTCGGATGCAAGCGGGCCATCGCCGACAAAATGCCACTCGACCCCTGCAGCCATCGAACTTTCCATCGACACCGCTGCATCAACGAGCTCTCGAACGCCTTTCTCCTGCGTGAGCCGTCCGACGAACAGCGCCCGCAACGGGCCGGGTGAGCGCCGATTGTCCACCGGCGAACCGTCGGTGAACTCGGTGGTGACGCCGTTGCCGCAGACGAGTATTTCGCGGGCGATGCCCGTCGCGCGCATGTCATCGCGGCTGCGTTCGCTGACGGTGACCACGAGATCGGCGGCGGCGACGGCCTCGCGCACGAAGCTCTCACCCGCACGCGGCGTCATCAGCGACGAGAACGGTCCGAAGTGCTCGGTCAAAACCACCGGCCGGCGCAGTTCGCCATCCAGCGCGCCGCAGGCCCAGCCGGCGGGAATTGAGCACATGGCGTGGAGCACATCGGGCGATCCATGAAGACTCCGGTAGGCTTCGAGCCCGCGACGAACCCAGCGCTGATAGCGATGCATCTGCCGGGCGGGCTGTCGAAAGGCCGTGTGCAGCCCTCGAATGCGAATGACCGGGATCTCGGGCGCGAGAAACTCGCGTTCGATTCGCGGAACAAGCGGCGCCCGCGGTCGCCGGGCGAGATATCGCAGGCTGACGAGATCGGGATAGATCACGCCGACCCGCGCGCCGGCGTCGGCGAAGGCGCGAGCGTAGTCCTGAAAGAAAATGCCGGCGGTCGGCTGTTCGGGGGACGGCCACCACGCGGGAACGATTACGATGTGCAAGCCCGTCATGTCGGCCATAGACGCCTCACCGCGCCCCGGGGAATCACCCGCACCACGATACCAATGGACGCCGGGAGTCACAAACCGTTTAATCTCCCGGCGTGAACGACACGATATCGACAGACAAACCGGCGGCGACGCGAAGGCTGCTCCTGGTCAGCTACTGGTTTCCCCCGGCGATCGGCGCGGCCGCGGATCGCATGGCGGGATTCGCGCGGCATCTGCCCCGGCAGGGCTGGGAGGTTCACGTTCTCACCGCGGCGCGTGCGGAATCGCCGCCCGCGATGGACGGCGTGACAGTTCACAGTGTGGAGGATCCGCTGGCGAAGGAGCAGCCCTTTGCCGATTTCGATCCGCGCGTGTCGCCGCCGAAGTGGAAATCCATCGCCCGCGAGTTTGTATTTCCCGATCGGTTCTTCAAGTGGCGCAAGGCGGCGATGACGGCGGGGCGCGGGCTGGCGGCATCGGTTCGATTCGACGCCATGCTGGCGTCATTTCCGCCGGCAAGCGTGATTCAACTGGCCGTGGGGCTGGCGCGCGAGACGGGCGTTCCACTCGTCACCGATTTTCGCGATCGATGGATCGGCCCCGGCGGGTATGAACCGTCGCTGTCATTCGTCCGGCAGCGGCACGAGCGACTGAAGATGCAGGCGCTGACGCGCTCCAGCCACGCAGTGGTCGTCTCCGAAGCGATGGCGGAGGCGATCGCCGCGAGCCACCGTGTGCCGACGTCAAAACTCGTCGTGATTCCCAACGGGTACGAACCGACTCGCGGGCAGCGCGATGAATCCGGCGACGCCACGTCGCGATCGAGGGCGGCCGCCGGCGGGCCGCTGGTGATCGCCCACGTTGGCACGGTGATTTCACGAAATCGGCCGGAGCAGTTCCTGAACGCGCTGAAAGACATCAAGGGCGATCCCCGTTTGAAGAATGTGCAGTTTCGCTTCGTCGGCAATCTGTCGAAAGCCTACGTTCAGAGTCTCGGGCTGTCGGAGCTTGTCGATGTGACCGGGTTGATCGAGCGCGAGGCGGCGATTCGCGAGATGACCTCGGCGGACGCATTGCTGCTGCTTACCGGGGCGTACGTCGGTCGATGGGGCGCGAGCGCCAAGCTGTTCGAGTATGTGCAGACGGGGCTGCCCGTGCTTTGCCTGGAGGAATTGCCCGGCAGCAATGATCGTCAACTGCTCGAGCAGTTCATCGGCGATCGTGCGTTCTTCGCACCCATGAGCGATTCGGCCGGAATACTCGCGCGCGTCGAAGAGATTCGGCGTTATCGCGCGGCGCGGCCCAACGCGGCGATCGAACTGGATGCATCATTTCGGGAGTACAGTCGTGAGAACCTGACGGCGCGGCTGGCGGAGGTGCTCAACGAGGCGGCGGCGCCTTAAGTCAACGATCTTTACAGAATTCAGTGACGTATCAGAAGAGTAAGAATGCGTGTCAGGCGGCGCCTCCAATCAGAGCCGGGCTGTCTCAGCCCGGCGGCTGTCGCGATTGAGCAACCATCCACGGTCGCAAGGTTTATCTCCCGTTCAATGTTCACCGCCCCGAGGACGGGGCGGCTCTGACTGACGCGTTCGTCGCCGTCTCCGGAAGTAATGCCATTATTATGGCATCACCATTCTGACGGGAGAAGAATACCAAGTTGCATTAGCGATTCGAACCTGGGTCGGGATCATTCGGCGACGTGGACTGCTCTGACGGCTCGGCGTCGTCATATGCGTCATCGTCCGGATCTGAATCAGTGCTCGCGTCGGCCGCGCCCTTCGAGTCGCCCTTTGCGACTTTCAGCGCGAGCGCCAGCGTCGGGCTGATGATGAAGGCGCGCTCCTCGGTGTACTTCGAGATCTCCTGATTCCGCAATTCCTGATCCCACTGGCTCTGCTGAATCGCCCAGAGCTCGAAGACCAGAACGTCGCGGCCGAGCTGGAAGCCCTTCGCGGCCTCGGCGAACGCCAGGGGCCATGCCCACGCGGTCGCGACGGCGAACGCCTTGCCCTTCTTCTTCTCCAGCGCCTTCGGGCCGAACTCCCACATCGCCTTTTCCATCAGCCCCTGCGATGGGCAACTGATCGACCAGTGCGCATCGTCCGGCAGCCCGTGCGGCAGGCCGCCGGCCGCTCGCACCGTGCCGTCTAGTTCGAACGGCGTAATCCGGCAGGCGAGGTCCTCAGACATGCCGCCGGCTTCCATCTTCTGCCGCTGGGCGTCGACGTCCGGCATCTCGTGCGACTTCACGCCCGCCGCGATTGCCGTCTGACGCTGAAGGCGGACCATTTCATCGAAGCTCTTCACGAACGGTTTTTCGCCGTCGTCGATGACGATGACCAGCCCCTTGCCGAGTTCGCGCTGATAGGTGCGCTTCAGGTGTCGATCCAGTTCGGTGATCCATCGATCGGTTTCGCCGGCGACGGCCTCGTCGGCGGCATAGATGTAACCGCTCGGCGTGTGCCAGAGTCGACGGCCGTCGAGTTCCTTCGGCAACTGCGCCGGCGCATCGAGCAGCCTGGCCGGTCCGCAGCCGGAGAGTGCGGCGGCGAACAGGATTGCAGCAGTCAGAACGCGTGAATCGAACAAAATGAACCGGCCGGACTTGATCATGCAGATATCGTAGAGGGATGTGCAGGCGTTGTCAGCGGCGGTCGCAGGTCAGCCCGTTTTGAACCGGGCCGCCGTTAGTTGGATGATTGAAGCGTCAAAAACGTCAGTTCGGGCGGGCAAAAGAATCGAATGCGGGGGGCCATGCCGCGCTCGTGGCCGATGCCGCGGCTGACGTAGATCGGCACGCCTTGGATTTCGTGGAGCCCGCCCGCGGCCACGTGACGCGGGACGTGGGTCAGCGTGATGGGCGGACCGAAAAAGGGGATGACGACCTGCCCGCCATGGGTGTGGCCGGCGACGACGAGGTCAATGCGAACGTCCTTCGGAATCACGGTCGCGACGTCCGGCCGGTGGGCCACGAGAATTCGGATATCGCCGTCATCGCCGTCGCCCTTGAAGCGCGAGAGAAGGCGCTGAATGTGGGGCGAATCGGGGTCGAGTTCCGTGCCGATGATCGTGATGCGTCGGCCGCCGTGGGCGATGCGGGCGACATCGTTCACCAGTAGTTTGACGTCGGTCCCCCTGAACATTTCCGCAAAGCGATCCACGTAGTCAACATCGCCCATCACGCAGTACACGCCCATCGGCGCGTGGAGTTGTCTGAAGAAGGCGTTGAAGTCGCGCTTGACGGTTTTGAACTCACGATCGCTCCCCTGAAAAACGTCGCCGGGGATGAGAATGAGATTGGGTTTCTCCGCCATGGTCAGTTCGAGAACGCGGCGCTCGTAGTCGGTCATCGAGCCTGTCTGAATGTCGGCCAGCACCGCAACCTTGATCGGCGCACGTCCATCACGTTCACCAGAAACAGGAACCGTCGCCCGTTCAATCTGAAGCCGATACGGCTCGATCAGGTTCGCATACAGGCCGATCGGCAGAAAGCTGATGGCGACGACGGCGGCGAAGCGCACGGGGACCGTGAGACGCCGCCGCGGCGGTCGATCACCGCGGCGACGCCCTGCGATGAGCACGATCGCCGCGATGAGCGGCGTCAGGAACGCGAGATCGATGAACACCAGGTGAATCAGCCCAAACAAGCTGAAGCGAACCGACAGAAGCGCGAACACTTTGAGAATGAACGCCGCCGAGGTAAAGAAGACAGCGACGAGAATTCTGCGCAGGTCGATCCGCAATGCATCCGCTACGACGGCGTCGTTCGCGGTGACACGCGACGCCGCCGGCCAGTAAAAGATCACGCCGATGGCGACGATGAAATCGACGAACACCGATGCGAGCGCGATGAGCGGGAAGAAGTCGTGCATCATAGGACAAGCAGAATGAAAGCCACCACGATTCCGACGACGAGCGGCAGCAACACGATGGCCGCGAGAACTTTGACGATCGATTGCAGAATCCGCGGGTTGTCCGCCGCCTGCAAGGGCCGCCGATGGCCTACGCGGGCGTAGTCGATCGGTTCGATCGGGCGTTCCTGTTCGGGGTCGATCATCAGGCCATTCCCATACCTACTGACGGGATCGCCCGCCGGTTCGCCGCTGACGACGGGAAAGTGTATCCTAATCCGAAGCCTGCCGCCGATTCAGTGGCGATGCGGCGTATTCAACCTCTCCAAACGGGGACCGCTTGATGAATATCGGATGGATCGGGACAGGGGTCATGGGGCGATCGATGGCCGGTCACCTGATCGACGCCGGCCACGCACTGGTGGTCCACAACCGCACGCGAGAAAAGGCGGCGGCGCTGCTGGAACGCGGGGCACGCTGGGCGAGTGGGCCGGGCGACGCGGCCGATGGCGCGGACGTGGTCTGCATGATGGTCGGCTACCCGGCCGATGTCCGCGAAGTCGCAATGGGCGCGCAGGGGATTGTTCAAAGGCTCAAACCGGGAGCGGTGCTGATCGACTTCACGACGAGCAGCCCGGCACTGGCAGTTGAAGTCGCAGTGGCGGCGCGGTCGCGCGGTGCCGATGCGCTGGACGCGCCGGTCAGCGGCGGCGATGTCGGCGCGCGAAACGCGACGCTGTCGATCATGGTGGGCGGCGAGGCGGCGACGTTCGAGCGCGTGAAACCCCTGCTGCAAACGCTGGGAAAAACCGTCGTGCTCCAGGGGCCGGCCGGCAGCGGGCAGCATACGAAGATGGTGAACCAGATACTCATCGCGGCCGGCATGGTGGCGGTGTGCGAAGGCCTCGTGTACGCCCGGTCGTCGGGACTCGACCCGGAGCGGGTACTGGAGAGCGTGGGCGGCGGCGCGGCGGCGTCGTGGAGCCTGGCGAACTATTATCCCCGTATGCTCAAGGGGGACATGGCGCCGGGTTTCTACGTCGAACACTTCCTCAAGGACATGAAGATCGCGCTAGACGAAGCGGAGCGCATGAAGCTGAATCTGCCGGGCCTTTCACTGGCGAAAGACTTGTACACAAAGCTGGCGGCGATGGGCGGCGGGCGAAACGGCACGCAGTCGCTGATCAAGGTGATTGAGGCGATGTGCGGCCGATCGGGTCCGGGCGAACTGGTCGGCGCAAGCGCGAAGGCGGGATCATGAGCAAACATGAGACGAATCAAGCGAACGACGGGTTAGCAGGCGCCCAGCCCAATCGTGCACCAACGGCTGAAGTCGCTGCCACGCCACGACAATGGCACCACAGCCTGTTCGTAATCATTCCATGTCTTCTCGCGCTCTACCCCGTTGGTCTCGTGCTGCTTTATCGGCGACAGGGCGGTGGCGTCTGGCTTCGATGGATCGCGGCCTTGCTCACCCTGCCGCCGTTCGTCATCCTCATGCTGGTCGCCCTGAATCCGTACTGGCATTTTGACGGCGGCATGTCGTTCGGGAGCTTTCGGCTCGACTTCGGCCGTGGCGGGCAGGCGGGCATCGTCGAAGCACATCGCGAGTCACAGTCGGCGGCCGCCGCATCGCAGCCGCGAGCGGAATTGATGAGCCTCGACTGGCCGGCCTTTCGCGGAGCACTGCGGGACGGCGTCATCCGCAACGAGGTCATCACGACCGACTGGAAAAAAGACCCGCCGCGGCTCCTCTGGCGCCAGCCGGTCGGCGAGGGGCATTCGTCGTTCGTGGTCGGCAACGGCCGACTCTACACCATGGAGCAGCGCCGTCGCGGCGAGGCGGTGACGTGCTACGACATTGACACCGGCCGGGAGATCTGGGCGCACATCGGCCCCGGGTTCTTCCAGGAGCCGCTCGGCGACAACGGCCCGCGGGCGACGCCGACCCTCGACGGCGATCGCATCTACGCACTCGGCGCTGCGGGCGAATTCTGCTGCCTGAACGCCTTGGATGGCAAGCGGATCTGGACGAAGAACATTCTGCGCGAGTTCGGCGCGTCGAACCTGCAATGGGCCATGAGCGCCTCGCCGCTCATCGTCGATGACTTCGTGGTCGTGACGAACTCCGGCGTCGGCGGCGGTTCGATCATGGCGTATCGAAAGTCCGACGGCTCGCTCGCATGGAAGAACGAGATCGGCCAGCAGGCGTATTCGTCGCCCATGCTGGTGACGATGAAGGGTCGTCGGCAGATTCTGAACATCGCGGCGCGCAACGTGAACAGTCTTGACCCCGTCACGGGCAGGGCGCTCTGGTCCTTCCCGTGGGCGACGGACATGGGCATCTCGTGTTCGCAGCCGGTGGTCGTGGACGACGAGCGGATTTTCGTCTCGCTCGGCTACGGCATCGGCAGCGTGATGATCAAACTCGAAGGCGAGGGCGACGCGATCAAACCGAAGGCGTTGTGGACGAACTATCGAATGAGCAACAAGTTCTCGTCGTCGGTCATTCACCGCGGCACGATTTACGGACTCGACGAGCGGGTCCTGGCTTGCCAGGATCTCGACACAGGGGAAATCAAATGGAAGGGCGGGCGATACGGCTACGGCTCGCTGCTGCTCGTGGGCGACCACCTGCTGGTTTCATGCGAAGACGGCGAACTGGCGCTCGTCGAAGCGACGCCGGAGGAGCATCGCGAAATCGGCATGATCAAGGTGTTCGACGAACGGACATGGAACAACTCCGCGCTGGCTGGCGGCCTCTTCTTCACGCGAAACCACCGGGAAATGGCCTGCTACGACATGCGGCCGACAAAGAATTGAAGAGCCCCCCGCTGAGCCCCGGTCTCTATTCCACCAGCAATTCCGCAAACAATATCGCATCCACCGCGTCGATGTCGCCGTCACCGTCGAAGTCACCGGAACAGATCACCGACGGATCCGCGGCCCCGTTGATCGCGGCATCGACGAAGGGCCCGACGTCGGCGCCGTCGGCCGTGCCGTCCTGGTTGATATCCCCGGGCAGCGCCGTGATGTTGCACTGCGGCTGAAGCGCCGTGATCGTCACATCATCGATCTGCCAGC
Source organism: uncultured Planctomycetaceae bacterium (assembly GCA_938008425.1). Classification (GTDB taxonomy): domain Bacteria; phylum Planctomycetota; class Phycisphaerae; order UBA1845; family UTPLA1; genus JADJRI01. The sequence goes on from CALLKH010000163.1 coordinate 10,614, forward strand.
CGCGAAGCGCGTTGCCGAACGCATCCACCGTATTGAAGCGCCACTGAAGGCTGATCGTCGTGCCGGCGCGCGACGAGAGATCCACGGTTCGAACGGCCCACGGCGAGGCAGCGAGGTTGCCGCTCGCGGGCTCGTCGACCGTGTCGCCATTGATGATGAGCGAAGGCCAGTCGGCCGTGCCAAAAGCTTCACGTTCGAAGTTTGAGCAATAAGAGAGCGTGATCGTTTCGCTGACGGGAAGCGTGATCATCGGACTGGTGAGCAGGCTGTCGGTCTGACCGGCGTCGTAGTCGCAGGCCGTCATTCGACCGCAGTACGCCCAGCCGGCGCCATCGCAGACGGGCGAAACCGCACAGTCGCCGGTGACGTGCCACAGGCCTGTCGCCGTCCAATCCACGGGAAGACCGGTTTCAAACGTCTCGGCGAAGACCGTCGTCGGTTCGAGCGTGCCGACGGTCAGCGCCCTGGGCACGGCGGGGGCGGTCGGCGGAAAGTACACCGTCTCGCCGGTCATCGTCTGGGCGGAAAGGTAATATGACG
>CALLKH010000164.1 GCA_938008425.1 uncultured Planctomycetaceae bacterium
CGCAGCCCGGCGATTGAGAAGCTCATGGCCATTCGATGGTCCTCGTAGGTGCGAATCGCGCAGGCCACCGGCGGCTTGTCGGGGAGGATCGAGAGCCCATCCTCGTGAATCTCGGTCGGCACGCCCATTTCGCCCAACTCGGTTGAGAGGGCGTGCAGTCGATCGGTCTCCTTGTGTCGAAGATTCGACACGTTGCGAATTCGGGTCGGCCCCTCGGCGAACGCCGCGAGCACCGCCAGCGTCTGGGCGACGTCGGGCATCTCGTTCAGATCGGCATCGACGCCGCGGAGGGCGCCCTCCTTCGGCCCCCAGACCGTCGTGTGGCGCGGTCCCTGTTCGACGCGGCAGCCCATCTTCTCCAGAATCTCGATGAACTGAAGATCGCCCTGCACGCAGTTCAGGCCAAGCCCCTCGATCGTGACGCGACCGCCCGTCACCGCCGCCGCCGCGAAGAAGTACGACGCGGCCGACGCATCGGGCTCGATGTCGTAACTCGTCGCCTGGTACTGCTGCGGCGCGGGGATGATGAACTTCTTCATCCGGTCTTCGATCGTCTGAACGCCGAACGCCTCCATGATCTTCAGCGTCATCGAGACGTACGGCCGGCTCGGCAGCTCGCCCTTCACGTCGATCATCACGTCGTTGCCCGCCAGCGGGGCGGCCATGAGCAGCGCCGAGACGAACTGGCTGGAGACGCCGGCGTCGACCGTTATTTTGCCGCCCTTGAGCCCCTTGCCGATGACTTTCACCGGCGGGAAGCCGTCCGAATCGATATAGCCGACCTTGCCGCCGAGTTCGCGAAGGGCGTCGACCAGTCCGCCGATCGGGCGTTCGCGCATCCGCGCGACGCCGTCGAGCTTGTAGTCGCCGAAGCCGGCGGCGAGCACGGCGGTGAGGAATCGCATGACCGTGCCGGCGTTTCCGCAGAAGAGGTCGCAGTCGGCCATGGGGAAGTGGCCCGCGCAGCCGGGGACGACGGCGCGGCGGCGTTCCTCGTCGAGTTCAATGTGAACGCCGAGTTCGCCGAGCGCGGTCATCATGCAGCGGGTGTCTTCGGCCAGCAGCAGGCCCTCGAGAGTCGACGAGCCGTGGCCCAGCGCCGCGAGCAGAAGCGCCCGGTTGGTCAGGCTCTTGCTGCCGGGCAGGCAGAGCGTCCGGTCGATCCCCCGGCCGAATGGCCGCAGCATGATGTCTCGCGGGCTGGTCTTCATGGTCTGAATTCTGTGGCACAGGTTTTCGACCTGTGTCCTGTATCACGGGTTTATGCCTGTGACGCTAGCTCACCTTCGCCCCCGGCGGCACGTCGGCCATCGGTGTCACCAGGATGACCTGCGAGCGATCCTCGGTCGAGGCCGCCAGCAGCATGCCCTGGCTCTCTTCGCCGCGCATCTTTCTCGGCTTGAGATTCTTCACCACGATGATCGACTTGCCGACGAGATCCTCGGGCTGATAGTAGCCCTTGATGCCGGCCACGATCTGCCGCTTCTCGTCGCCGGCATCGACCTGGAGGACGAGCAGCTTGTCGGCGTCGGGATGCGGTTTGGCCTCGAGCACCTTCGCGACGCGCAGGTCGATCTTGGCGAAGTCGTCGAAGGTGATGGAGTTGTCCTGCTGCGGTGCGGGTGCGTCGCTCATGTGTGTCTCCTCGCCGCCAAATCCCGCGGCCATGGGTGCCGGGCCGGGCGCTGCGCGAACTTCCCCCGGGAAGCCGGGCGACGGCCGGTTCATGAAGAATCTGTGAACAGTTTGCCCCACATCGTCGCGTTCGTCCATGCACGCGCGGCGGCGATGGCCGGAAACGGGTCCCCGCCCATGTGAGGGGTGATTTCCAGTCGGCGTCGAGATTCAATCACCGGATCTCAGGCGGTGATCGGCGCGACCTCGGCTTTAGAGTATCACCCCGAGCTTCTCTGACTCTATTCGCCCATGGTTCGGGCCATCCGCGTTTTGCCGCGGCTGATCGCTTCCTCCGCAAACCGCAGAATCCCACTCGCGTTCTTTACCGTGTCGTAGTGCGCATAGGCGATTTCTCGCCCGGTTCGGCCCATTCGTTCGGCCTCGTCCGGATTCGCCAACAGCCTGTTTAATGCGGCGGCCAGCGCATCCACGTCGCGCGGCGGGATCAGGATTCCGCAATCGCCATGGCCCAGGACGCTGGGTATTCCGCCGACATGGGTCGCGATGACCGGGAGACCCGCCGCCATCGCTTCGACCACACTCTTGGGCAGTCCCTCGCCGAAGGACGGCAAACAGAAGACGTCGCACGCCAGCAGGATGTGCGGGACTTCACTGAAAGCCTGTCGTCCCAGGAGGTGCAGCCGATCGGTCCATCCATTCTCAGCCGCCACCGCCCGAATGGCGCCGGCCATCGGACCTGAACCGACATAAACCAAGTCAGCATCTTTGTGTTGCAAGTGCACCCGGGAAAAGGCGTCCGCAAGAACGCGAACCCCCTTGCTCTCGTTCAAGGCCCCTACAAAGACAATCAGCTTCCTGTCGTCGGGTAATCCACGCCGGAGTCTCGATTGAGCGCGTGAAGGTGCGTTTTCGTATCGCATCAGATCGATGCCCCGGTTGAAAACGCGAATCGGCGCCGTCTCGGACGAAAGCTGGTTGAGGTCTGAACGCGCGCCTTCGCCCTCCACGAGAATCAGGTCCGCTTCGCGCAGCACGCGAACCGTTTCGTTCATGGCGCGTTTGCTTTCATGCGGATAGGTGTGTGCATCGCTTCCAATACTCGAAAGCATGACGGGAATTCCCAGCGCCTGACCCAGTCGAACCGCAACGACGCCGTCCGGCATCAGTTCGCACCCATAGATCAGGTCGAATGGCCTGCGTGCATGAAGTCGGCGCGCGGCGCGGGCGATCGGACCATGTCGCCACTTGGCCTCCACCGCTCTCCATCGGCGGCCCGGCAGCCTCCAAAATCGCGGACAGGCAACGGGCACACCATCCAGCTCATATTCGAGAGGTACGGGGCGACCACCCAATCGCCGCCAATCCCGGGAGAGCAGGCGATAGAGGCGCATCTGGGGCCTGATCACTTCGATCGAGTGACTCTGTTTGGCGAGCGCGCGAAAGCTGACGTGTCGTGCCTGCCCGGCAAAGTCCTCGCCGGAGAGCGGATACAGTGAGGCGATCGCCAGAATGCGCATGGGGTACCAATCGCTCCTTGGCGCCGGCGAAGGCGCGTCACCCGCGGAAAGGACGGGATGATTCCGAATCCCGCCAATGGTCCTGCATGGGATCGGCCAGCACCTGCCGGTAACAGTACGCCGTGGGTGCCGCCGCGATGACAGTATCCGGTGCCGCAGGGTTGATCAGAATCGCGCAGGCCATGCTCGCCCCGTGGATCAAAATCCATGCACCGACAAGTAGAACCCAGCCTCCCGAAGATGGTCTGTGCTCCAATTCGGCCGGAGTGATCCCCAAACCAAGATCGGTTGGAACCAAGTACAACAAAACCCTTCGGGAAGCCAGCAGTTGGTCCCCGCGGCGATCGAACCAGGGGACGATGGTTTCAGTATACATCGATACGCAATTATCGGCCTGGTTCGGCCAGAGGGTCTTGTCGCGCGCAGGAGGTGATTTGACTCTCGGGGTCCGGCGTCGGTACAGTGGCCGCACTCCTCCCACGCGTCGTTTTCAGCGGGCTTCCTGGGACTGGAGGGGCAGTTTTTGCCGGTGTTGC
>CALLKH010000165.1 GCA_938008425.1 uncultured Planctomycetaceae bacterium
TGCAGGATCAACTCAGACGGAATCAGAGACTGTTGCCGTTCGAATTGTCATTTGAGTTCTCGTTTGAATCGTCGTCGTCACCTTCGTCCCTGTTGTCGGCCTCGTCCTCGGTGAAGGTCGGATCGGCCGGGAAGCCTGAGGGAAATGCGGTTTCATCGCCCTGGGGCTCGGCGATGAATCCGACGTCTGACGTGTCGAAGTCGGCGCAGGCTTCGGCATCAAGCTCGGAGGACTCGAAGTTCACGCACTGATCCGTGAAGCTGATGGTCACGTTCGATCCGGTGGCCTCGACTGAAAACAGCGCGGCCGGTGCGCCGCGGCTGAAGTGGGCAGAGGACTTGAAGGTCTCGAAGTTGAACGGGTTTTCGGCGAAGTTCGCACTGGAGCGAACCGTCTTTTCCACGTGTTCGTCCTCATAAGTTCGATGATCGACGCGATGGTGGCTGCTTTCGAAGTTCAGCCTTCCGCCGAGATTCCCGCTGATGTAGGCGTCGTTCCATTTGTGGGCGGGATTGGTTCGATCCCATGCCATGAAAATCTGCAGATCCGCGGATTCATCTTCTCGCGGCGAGGCCGGCCTGACGTAGGCCCGGCCCGCGCCGAGGTGGCCGGGTTCGCCGTTCGTCGATTCTGTCGGCTTCACCGTAATCAAGGCACACAGGAACTGCTGATAGCCGTCTCCGCGATCGGCCCAGATCCGCAGGGCCACCGGCACATCCACCGCGTTGCCGCTGCCGTCGGGATTGCCATCGCCGTCGAAATCAAACGCGGAGAAGTCCGCGAGATACGCGACGGTCCTTGAACCGACCGTAAACTCCCCGGCGACGCGAATGTTGTCAGGGCTTGTCATGTCGTTGCGAATCGCCGCGCCCAGTGCAAGCGCTCGCGCCGCGGCGCGATGGAATCCGTGAACCACTCCGCCGCAGGTATTGAGGGCATTTGAGCGTCTCTGAACGTCGGGTTGCGCCATGGCGCTGTTAATGGACTTCGCGGAATCACCGTCCGGAAGTTCGCCGACGTCGAGTGTCACATCCCCTGGCATGAACTGGGCGATGGGTTCGGGATTGCCGAAATCCGGAAGCAGCCCGACGCCGTCACAACCGGCCGCCACCACTGTCAGCGCGGCCGCAGCCAAAAGGGCACGAAATCTCTTTGTCATCATGACTTCTCCTGTCTTCCTGATCGCGAGGTCGGACGTCCCGAGAAAATGCCGGCCTGCAACGGCATCGCTTTCACGCGATTTGCAGAGGAGGTCCGGGGCAAATGAGTAGGGCAATCCGTGAGCCCTCCGAAGAAAATACAATTCAGCACCACGGATCAGAACCTACCTGTCGGATTTGATCCGGGCCCCCGTCTGATCGCCGCCATTATGACCACCACTCTGAATCGGCGGTCGCAGCGCCGGCCTTGGCGAACTGCATGAAATAGGACCTTGAATCAACCTCGGGCAATTCGGTGACTCGTTTTTCGCCTTCAAGATCGGACCCCTCGATTCGTGATCGCGCCGTTCCAGTCTTGTCCGGCCGCTAATAATCAAACCGCCCCAAATACGTCTTCGACCTGCTCTTCCGCGAGGACCGTGATGCATCATCGCTTCGGGCGCGGCGCAAAGAAAGACCCCGTCGCAAATCACGACGGGGTCTCGGGTGTTCATTGCCTCAGGGAACGAATCTTACGGATTCAGCAGATTGTCCACAAACGACTGGATGTCCGCGCCGTCGAGGACGTTGTTGGCGTCCTGATCGAACATGCAGATGAACTGCGGACTCTGACTGCTCGCGATCAGCTGCGCCGCGAACAGGCTTACGTCCGTCGACTCGGGATCGCACTCATCCGGGATGCCGTTGAGGTTGCAGTCCCCGCTGGTGCCGACCAGGATGTCCGTCGCGTCGTTGACGGTGTTCGCGTTGCAGTCGTCCTGCGAACCGGTGTACACCGTCAGGAACAGGGCGTAGTCGTCGTCATCGACGTCGCCGTCCTGATCCACATCCGAGATCGAACAGGCATCATCCGGCGTGTAGAAGCTGCCGGGGCCGGTGTAGCAGGCCGTAAATGACGCCAGGTCGGCGCCATCGACGTCGTTGTCGCCGTCGTGATCAAACTCGCGCCGGCCGAGCGAATCCAGGAAGGCGGCGAGCGCATCCTTGTCCGCCTGCGGCAGTTCATCGAATGCCATCGCGGAACCGAGGCCTTCGCCCGCGTGCGCCAGAATCGCACCCGTCACGCGCGTCGCAAAGGTGCCGCCGGCCACGCGGCCGTCGTGCAGCAGCTGGTTTCTCGCGCGAAGCCCCCAGAGCGGCGGGGTTCGCATTTCCGTCACGCCTGCATCGCCCTGAGCGATGCCGTCTCCCAGCGCTCCCATGTCATGGAGCAGGAAGTCGGAATAGGGCTTGATGACCTGGTTGGACAGCGACGGCTCGGGCATCGTCCGCGTTGTGAACGACGGCACGTGGCAGTCGCCGCAGCCGATCGCGTTGAAGACCGCCTCGCCGCTCATGCCGGACTTCGGCGTCTGAGGCGGCGGAGCGAGGAACCGCTGGAAGTCGGTCACGCGATCGATGAAGTGCGGCGCACCGGGGACCCCGCCTTCGGGACCGTCCTCGGGATCGGCCACGGTGTCGCATTCCGCGAGCGTCGGCGGGCGAATGCCGTTGGGATCGTTCTCATCGACGAGGAATCGATTCGTCAGGCCCATTTCATTGAGCGAAGCGTCTGCGGAGAAGGTCAGAACCGTCGCCACCTGAGACTTCCAGCCGAAGCGGCCGACTCGAAGCGGAGCGCCGTTCGGATCCTCGAACGCGCCGACCATGTGCGCCCGGCCGCTGACGCCCGGCGGCGGCGTGTTCGCGTAGAAGAGCAGATCGGCATCGTCGATGGCCTCGATCAGTCCCGCGCCGAAGGTCGACGTGGTCTGCCGGAGTGCCACGATGTTGGCTTCCGGCGGAACGTCCTCGGCGCACCCGCCGATGGACGAGAACTGAAGCAGCGAACCGCCGAACTGCGCCAGGTCGTCAAAGCCGCCCTTGTGGGCGAATCCGAAGCGGGTGACCGTGATCGAACCCGTGCCGCCCAGACCGCCCTGATTGTGGCAGGCCGCACAAGTGTTCTGATTGAACGCGGGGCCGAGGCCGGCCGGTTCTTCGAGAATCTCCGCGAACTTCAATCGACCGACGGTGAATCGATCCTGATCTCCGGCCGTCAGTCCCGCCACCGCCTCGCCCATCCACGGCTGAATCGGCGCGGAGCACGAGTCCGTGACCTCGTCGCAATTCTCGGCCGGACAGGGCGGCGTGCCGGGTACGCACATTCCGTTCACGCACTGCTCGACGCCGTTGCAGAACTGGCCGTCATCACAGGCGGCGGCGTTCAGGCATTCGACGCATGACGCAAGCTCGTCCGAACAGGGCGAACCCGGGCACTGCTCGAAGGCGGCGAATCCCGGAATCACCGTATCGAACTCCGCCGTTCCTGCGCCGGCCAGGCCGTCCACGCTGAGAACGCCGAAGCCGATGACGTGCGGGCCGGGGCCGACGATCGCTTCGAGATCGATGTTGAAGTGGATCAGATTCGGCGCCTGGTTCGCATTTCGAATCGTGCCGAACGATGTGGTGTTGGACAGCGTGGCCGGTGAGCCGAGTGTGCCGTCATGATCGAGGCCGTAGTTCACGCCGTCGACATGGAAGATCGGTCGATCGTACGATTCGGTGTCGTTGCTGGTGTATCGAATCAGATCGAATTCAAGGTTCTGGCCGACGAGATCAACCGTTCCCTGGGTGGAGAACGCAATCGCCCCGCCGCTGCCGTTGGGCCCGACGACGCGAAGAAGCGCGGGATAGGTGATCGTCGCGCCGCCCGCCTGGGTCGCGACCCAGCCGGCGCCGCCGTCGAACGTGTTGTTCTGAACTCCGAAGAAGTCCGGCGTACCGACGCAGATGTTGTTGATGCAATGCTCGGAGCCGTTGCAGTACGAGCCGTCGTCGCACTGGCCGTCGTTGGAGCAGCCGACGCAGACATCGTTGGCCTCGTCGCACGTCAGAGGCGGAGCGCACGGCGGCGTGCCCGGCTCGCAGACGCCGGCGTTGCAAACCTCGACGCCGTTGCAGAAGAGGCCGTCGCTGCAATCCGCATTGGTGACGCAATCGACGCAGACATCGTTGACTTCATCGCACACCTGCGACGGGCAGGGATCGGTTCCCGGCTCGCAGAAGCCGTCGATTCCGCACACCTCGGCGCCATTGCAGAAGAGGCCGTCGTCACACTGACCGGCGTTGGCGCAGGGGATCGGACAGAGAAGCTTCGTCACCGAGAAATTGTCGATGCCCGCCTCGGTCACCGATGAACCGGCGTCGGCCACGCGGAATCGAACCTGCACGTTCGCGCTGGGCGACACATAGTCGCTGACACGGAAGGAAACCACCTCCCAGAAGCCGGTCGTGCTGAACGTCTCGTGGACGAAAACCCATCCCGACGTGCCGTTGTTCACTTCAGTCACGAGCGGATCGCGATTCGTCGGACTCGCGGCGTCGCTGCAGAACAGCCATCGGGCGTAGGTCACGATGCCGTCGCTGTTGGACAGATTAAACGCGGGAGACGTGAGAATCGTCGGACCACCATCGACGTCACTGTTGCTTGACGGACCCGATCCCGGGTATTGCTGGGTGACGTAGCACCGGGTTTCCACCGCCGCCTGGCTCGCGTCGTTTTCCGGCTGTGCGGGCGTCTGGCTGCCGTCCGGGAAGAATGTGCCGATGGGATCGACGCGCTCCCACCCGCCGCCCGTCAGGCTCGGATCGTTGGTCACGGTCCAGCCGGGATTGGCCGTTTCGAATCGCTCATCGACGAGCAGCACCGTGCCGAGCGACGCCAGCGCCGAGTAGTTCACCGCCGGCGCGTTTCCGGGCTCAAAGACGGTCAGTGCCGAGGTCGTGGCAGCACTGAAGTAGAATCGAACGGTCGACGTGCACGGCGCGCCGGGAAGGTTCGCAAGATAGACATTCGGCGACTCCTCGGTCATCAGCGTCTCGACGAACGGCCCGCCGTCCACCGAAACGAACTGCCGGCCGCTGCCCGATTGCGGCGACGTGCCGATGCCGGTCACGCTGACGCGGAACATGGTCGGCTCGTCGGGGACAAGCTGACCGGGAAGGCCGTCGGGATAGCCGAAGACCAGGCTTGTCGGGGGAAGATTGATCCAGACGTGCGTTCCGGCGCAATGGCCGACGATGAGATCCCGCCAGCCGTCGCCGTTCAGGTCGATCGTCTCGACTTCGTAGGTTCCGTTGTGGGTCCAGGGGCGTGCGCCTTCCTGCTCCTGGAGCGTGACGTTGGGCACGTTTCCAAGGTTTCGGAAGATGTGCAGCCGGCGCGAGCATTGCTGCTGGATGTCGACGTCCTGATCGGTGACGAGAACGTCATTGAAGCCGTCGTTGTTCAGGTCGGCGATTCGCTGGTTGCCGCCGAACTCGCCGTCCGTGCCGCCGAAGCGCTGAAGATTGAATCGAATGAAGTTCGCCTGGCCGTTGGCGCCGTTGCCCTGGTTGAGCCAGTAGTGATCGGCGCCGTCGTCGGTGACGACGATGTCGAGGCGGCTGTCGTTGTTCAGATCGCCGACGCTGATGTGATACGGCGAATTGTCATCGACCACCTGGTACTGATTGAAGAAGCCCTGCTGGGCCGGGTTGTTGTAGCTGATCGACACGTGCTGGGGGAAGTTCAAGGCGGTGTCGCGAACCACGTCGAGGAAGCCGTCGCCGTTCATGTCGGCGATGTGCGCCGCGACGCCGAACGCCGAGAGCAGCATCTGGCTGGTCATGCGAGCCTGAAGCGAGTCGGTGAAGAAGCCGTTTCCGTCGTTGATGAGCAGACGATCGTTGACGTCGTTCGAGGGCGATTCCGGCGAGCCGCCGCCGACGCCGCTGCTGTCATAGTCGCCGATGTAAAGGTCCGGGTAACCGTCGCCCGTCACATCGCCGACCGCCACCGAACAAAGCCGGGGGGCGACGGCCAGATTGCCGGGTATGGTGAGAAGCTGCGGAAAGCGAGCCTCTTCATATCGGAAGCCCTGCCAGACGCCGCCGATCTGGCCGAGATTCATGTAGATGCGCGGATGCGAGATCGTTTTCGCCAGGCCGTCGGAAAGCGTTGCGACGGTGACAAAGTCGAGCCACCCGTCCTGGTTGAAGTCGGCCACGGCAACGTCACGGTCATTCGTCAGATCGAGAAAGCCCTGGCCGCCGTCGGTGGCCGCTGTCGCATACTGATTCGTTCGATCGACGAGAACGCCGTTCATCGCCTGGCCTTGCGCGATGCCTTCGTTCATCAGGAGAACGTTTCGACGCCGGCCGACCGTGGTGTACGGCTGCTTTCGAACGATGATCAGATCGAGGTCGCCATCGTTGTCGAGGTCGGCCGCGGCGTAGTCTTTTTCGTTGGTGTCGGTCTGAAACAGCGTGGGATCAGAAATGACCACGCGTGAGGACGTCTCATTGACGAATTCCACCCAGCCGCCAGGGCCCGCGTAAGCCGCGGAACCGATACACATTACAATGCCCCACGCCGTAGACGTGCAGATTCGCCTCATCTCCTACTCTCCCTGTCACGCAAAGTTATGAATGAAAGGGGAAACCCAAGCGACTTGGCGGAGGCCTCGTGCGCGGCCAACCGTCTTCACTCCATCTGGGGTGTCCCTTAGGCCAGTATAACCAAGCTTCCATCGCACGCGAAACAATCTCAGTGTTCGTTTGACAGAATAACGTCCATCCCCACCAACCCAACACCCTAACAAGCGCTCGGTTGGGACTTGCGCCCCCGACTTTCGGACTTTTCATGTCTGTTCTACTCGCAGAATTCGGCGAGATCGAAGACTTCGCAACGACATCAGAGCCCACGTCCTGATATCCCGATCCAGAGTTGAGCGACACCGGGAGATTCCCCTTCACCGCAACCGTCACCAGCAGATTCAATCGGCCGCTCGAATACCAACCGGCAACCGCTCGACGACGTGATCGATCGTCTCTGTCTGCTTCATTGGGAAGGTGCCATAGTCACGTCGCAATGAATCGATAATGCAGTATCCCGACAGCCAGAGATCCGAGTCGCCGTCCTGGCGGATGAGTGTGCTGGGTTCCGCCCATGATCCGCGGAGAGCTGCGCAATCGTGCAGAGACCGCTATACTACATTGTTGTCGACATCGAACTCTTCGAATTGGGAGCGCCTCTTTCGTTGTGACGGCTGCAACTTCCATCCTCATACTCGTTCTCGCCGCGCTGTTACCTGGTGAGCGCCCGCCTGTTGCGCCGGCGTTCGCCGCTCCGCCCGCGCAGGAGTCGCCCCCCAGGCCGAACCGTCCGAACACGAACGTCCCGATCTCCCCCGCGGCCGAACTGAAGAACTGCCTGAACCTGATTCGCGCCAAACAGTACGACGCCGCGCGCGAACGTCTGGCGCCGCTCATCGCCGCGCATCCGCAATGGCCGCGCGCCAAGTTCATGCTTGCCCTGACCTATCACGAGGAGCAGCGTTACGAACTCGCAAAGCCCCTCTTCGCGGAGACGCTCGAACTCGACGCGCGTGAGCACACCGTACGCCCCTTCTACGGCTGGTGCCTCTACTATCTCGGCGAGCCGGAGGGCGCCCGGGAACAGTTCGACGCCTATCTGAAGATCAAACCCGATTACGCCGACGCCCACTTCGCCATCGGACTCATCGAATTCGACGAAGATCACATGGACGCGGCGGTCGATCGATTCAACAAGACGATCGAGATTTCGAAAGCATCCAGGGATCCTCGAACCGAGGGCAAGGCCCGGGCGCGCCTCGGCGACGTCTACATGCGCCAGAATCATCTCGACAAGGCGCGCGATGAACTGGAAAAGGCGGTCGAACTCCGCACCGACGCCTACGAAGCGTATTACAAGCTCTCACGGGTCTATCAGCGGCTTGGCAACGTCGAAAAGGCGAAGTGGGCGCGCGAGATGCACGAGAAAGTCCGCGAAGAAATGCACCCGACCACACCCACCGAGGGCGGCGCGACGTCGCGGCCCGCCCCGAGGACGCCATGACCACAGGCAAGTTGTTCGCATCGGCACTTCGCGCGTCACTGCTCGCCGCGGGCCTCGCGGCCGCCGTCTCAACCCGCAGCGTCGACGCATCGGATCTTCGATTCACCGATGTCACCGATCGGTCCGGAATCGAATTCACGATGACCTGCGGTCGAATGCCGGCGCGGGAGATTCTCGAGGTCGACGGCGGCGGCGTTGCGCTGTTCGATTTCGACAACGACGGCGATCTCGATCTCTTCTTCGCCAACGGCGCGACGATGGACGATCCCGAGCACGGCCCCGGCTCCCGGCTCTATTCAAACCGGGGCGACGGCACATTCGAAGACGTCACAAAGAAACTGAAGATCGATGTGCGGCGATGGGCAATGGGCATCGCGGTCGGCGACATCGACGCCGACGGCGACGACGATCTCTACATCACGTGCTACGGCCCCGACATCCTCCTTCGCAACGACGCAAACGACAACGCCAACCCGTGCTTCGTCGACATCACCCGTGAATCCGGCATTCGTGACGATCGCTGGGGAACGAGCGCCGCGTTCGGCGATCTCGACGGCGACGGCGATCTCGATCTCTATGTCACCAACTATCTCACGTTCGACGTGAAGAATCCCCCCGATCGATCCGGCAAGTCGTTCAAAGGCGTCCCGGTCATGGCCGGGCCGTCGGGTCTCGCAGCGGAGGGGGATATTGTCTACGAAAACGTCGGCCGCGGGCGATTCCGGGATGTCTCGCAGGCGGCCGGTATCTCCGTCAAGACACCCGGCTACGGCCTCGGCGTGCGCATCTTCGATTTCGACAACGACGGCCGCGCGGATATTTTCGTCGGCAACGATTCAACGGAGAATTTCCTCTTTCGCAATCTGGGCAAATTGAAGTTCGAGGATGTCGGCGTGATCGCCGGCGTCGCCGCGAACTATGAAGGCACCACGCAGGCCACCATGGGCATCGCCCTCGCCGACGTCGACGGCAACGGCCGCCCGGACCTGTTCTCCACCAACTTTTCCAGCGACACCAACACGCTTCACCTCAACCTCGGCGACGGCTACTTCGACGATCGCACCGCGCAGTTCGGGCTCGGGCTCATCAGCCGGCCGTTCCTTTCGTGGGGCTGCGGCTTCTACGACTTCGACCTCGACGGCGACGAGGATCTCTTCATCGCCAGCGGCCACGTCTATCCGGAAACCGCGACGCACAAGATGGACACCGAGTGGGCACAGGAGCTGATGCTCTTCGAGCGCGGCCCGAAGCGCTTTGAGCGCGTCACCGACGCCGGCGACATGTTCGCGAAGAAATGGCACGGCCGCTCGGTGGCGTTCGGCGACATCGACGAC
>CALLKH010000166.1 GCA_938008425.1 uncultured Planctomycetaceae bacterium
TCAAGCGCCGCATCGGCTACATGTCGCAGAAGTTCAGCCTCTACGCCGATCTCACCGTCACCGAGAACATCGAGTTCTACGCCCGCATCTACGGCCTGAGCGAATCGAAAATGCGCGAGCGAAAGGATGTCGTCGTCAAGCTGACCGGCATCGCCCCGTACATGAACCGGCTCGCGAGCCAGCTCTCCGGCGGGTGGAAACAGCGACTGGCGCTCGCGTGTTCGATGATTCACGAGCCCGAGGTGCTTTTTCTCGACGAGCCGACCGCCGGCATCGATCCCGTCGCCCGGCGCGAACTGTGGGACCTGCTCTTCGAACTCTCCGACGCCGGCGTGACGATGCTCGTCACCACGCATTACATGGACGAGGCCGAGCGATGCTCGCATGTCGGCTACATCTACATGTCGAGGCTCATCGCGCTCGGCAAGCCGGAGGAGCTCAAGGCCAATCCGGCCGTCACGCCCGAGGGCACGCAGCGGTACGAGATACGCTGCACGAACCCCGCGCGGAGCCTCGCGCTGGCGCGGTCGATCGAGGAGGTGCGCGATGCGACGATGTTCGGGGACACGCTGCACGTGCTGATCGATGAGTCGCTGAAGCCGGAGGAACTCGTGAAGCGCATTGCCGGCAGCGACGCCCACGCGGAATTCCGAGCCGTGGAGCCCTCACTGGAGGACGTCTTTGTTCTGATGAGCCGCGCCCAGGCGCGACGGCTGGAAAAGGAATTGAGCCCATCGCCATGATGTCCGGCTTCTTCGCCATCCTGCTCAAGGAAATCGCCCACATCCGGCGCGACCGGGGAACCATCGTCTTCGCGTTTCTCGTGCCGGCGATTCAGCTGACCATCTTCGGCTACGCCATCGACGTCACCATCGACAACATCCCGCTCGTCGTGTTCGACCTCGACGGCCGCCAGGAGAGCCGGCGATTCGTCGAGGCGCTGGTCAACACGCACTCGTTCCAGGTGGTTGAGCGGGTGCAGGACGAGGAGTCGTTTCGTCGGGCGATCACCGCCGGACGGGCGAAGGCGGGTGTGTTGATTCCCGCAGAGTACACGAATCGCCTCTTGCGCGGCGAGGAGGCGCAGATACAAGTGCTGGTGGACGGCAGCGATTCGCAGGTCGCCACGACGGCCGTGAACGCGGTCAATCTGCTCGCCATCAACATGTCGATCGGCAGGGCCCAGGTGACGGCCGAGCAGATGCAAAGGGCGCCCTCGCGCGACGCGGCGGGCAATCTGGTGCTGCCGATCGAGGCCCGCACGCGGCTGCTCTTCAATCCTGACCTTCAAAGCTCTCACTTTTTCGTACCGGGGCTGATCGGGATCATCCTTCAGCTCGTGCTGCTGTTTCTCACCAGTTTTTCAATCGTCCGCGAGCGGGAGCATGGAACGCTGGAGCAGCTTTTCGTGACGCCGGTCAGTCGCGGCGGGCTGCTTTTCGGCAAGCTGACACCGTACGCGTGCATGGCGTTCGGCGAGATGTGCATCGTGCTGACGCTGATGGTGGGCGTCTTCGGCGTGAACATTTCGGGCAGCCTGCTGCTGTTGTTCGCATTTTCCGGTCTGTTTATCGTGACGGTGCTGGGGCTTGGGCTGCTCATTTCGACCATTGCCCGCACGCAGCTCGCGGCGATACAAATGGCGTTCATCATCATGCTGCCGTCGGTGCTGCTGTCGGGCTTTATGTTCCCGCGCGCGGAGATGCCGTTTCCGATCTACGTGGTGACCTTTGCAATTCCGGTCACCTACTTCATCGAAATCCTCCGGGGAATCATCCTGCGCGGGGCGGACTTCGCCGATTTATTTCAGCATTTCATCGGGCTGCTGGCATGCTGCGCGGTAATCCTCACTCTCAGCTTCGCCCGGTTCCGCAAGCAACTGGATTGACGTTCGCCCGCAGAAACGGCTGGCACGCAACTTGCCCCGAATCCAGATGTCCGGGACTCCGCGAATCGCCGGTCCGCGACGCGCCGCCCGGCCCGAATCGGAGGCGCTCCTCGTGTACACCGAAACTCTTACTCCGAACAGAAAATCAGAGAGCCAGATGCCGTCGCGCCGCCGCGGGCTTGAGCTCCTGCACAACCCGGTTCTCAACAGGGACGGCGCATTTTCTCGCGAAGAACGAGTCGCGCTCGGACTGCGCGGCCTGCTGCCGTACAACGTGAGGTCCATTGAACAGCAGCTGAACCTCGCACTGGAGCAAATCCGGGCGAAGAGCACGGACCTGGAGAAGTTCATCGGGCTCGTTGCGCTCCAGGATCGCAACGAGACGCTCTTCTACCGTCTGCTCGTGGAGAATCTCCCCGAACTGATGCCGATCGTTTACACGCCCACCGTCGGACAGGCCTGCCAGCAGTACAGCCACATTTACCGTCGGCCGCGCGGACTGTGGATCACGCCCGACGACATCGACTGCATGCCCGAGATCCTTCGAAACGCACCGAACAAGGACGTGCGACTGATCGTCGTGACGGATAACGAACGCATCCTCGGCCTCGGCGACCAGGGCGCCGGCGGAATCGGCATTCCGATCGGAAAAATCTCGCTCTACATCGCCGGCGCGGGAATTCACCCTTCAAAGACCCTGCCGATCAGCCTCGATGTGGGCACCAACAACTCCGAACTGCTCAATGATCCCTGTTACATCGGCTACCCCCAGCGCCGACTGCGCGGCGAGGCGTACGACCGGTTCATTGAGTCCTTCGTCGAGGCGGTTCACGAGGTGTTTCCGCAGGCGCTCGTGCAGTGGGAAGACTTCCACAAGAACATCGCCTTCTCGCTCCTTGATCGTTATCGACGCCGCGTGACCTGCTTCAACGATGACATCCAGGGCACCGCCGCGGTCGCGCTCGCGGGAATCATGGCCTCCATGCGGATCACGAATCTTGAGTGGAGCGACCAGCGGATTCTCTACGTCGGCGCAGGCGCCGCCGGCGTCGGCATCGGCCGCCTGGTTCGCGCCGCGATGATCAAACACGGCGTTGAAGCCGGAATTGTGCGCAGGGCGCAGGTCTACCATGACACCGGCGGCCTGATTCACACCGGTCGGGATATTACCGACGTACACAAACGCGAATTCGCCCTCGGCAAAGACGAAATGCAGTTCTACGGAATGAATGATTCCCCGCCCGCCGATCTGCTTGCGCTCGTTCGCGCCGTCAAGCCGACGATCATCCTTGGCGCCACGGCAACACCGGGCACCTTCAGCGAACCCATCATCCGGGAGATGTCGGCGCATGTGAAACGCCCCGTCATCCTGCCGTTCAGCAATCCAACCTCCAAGGCGGAGTGCACACCCGACGAGGCGATTCGATGGAGCGGCGGACGCGCCATTGTGGCGACGGGCAGCCCGTTCCCGGACGTCGTGTTCAACGGCCGACGGCATGTTGTCGGCCAGGGAAACAACGTTTTCGTATTCCCCGGCGTCGGACTTGGATGCGTTCTCTCAGAGGTTCGAGAAGTGACGGACGGCATCTTCCTCACGGCCGCACAGACACTCGCGGAATGCGTGTCGCAGGATCGAATCGATGCCGGTGCGATCTACCCGGATCAGAGCAGGCTTCGCGAAGTGAGTCGGCGGGTTGCCTGTGCCGTCGTTCGCGAGGCAAGAGATGCCGGGCTCGGACGACTGATTCCGGATTCCGCGATCGAGGAATTGGTCGACCGCAATATGTGGTTTCCTGATTACGGGAGCATCGAATGAACTGAAACGGTGGCCGGAAGCCAACACTCACCGGCTGGGAGTGTCATGGTGACGGCATACTCCTGGTCAAGCAGGGAAGGGACCGAACGGATTCGGCTCACTGCTCGCTCGGCTCGGCCCGCTCGCGTCGCGCGGAGGCATTTGCCTGCGGAGATTTCCGCATTCCCTGGATCAGGAATTTCGAATTGCACTGTCGGCAGCGAAACGGCTGGCCGGGGATGGTGCGGCGCAGAATCGCGGGGTGCTCGCAGCGCGGGCAGACGACATAGGCCGCCGACGTTGCGGCCGAAGTCGGGTCTTCGTTGACAGGATTTCTTGCAACCATTGATTTCTATCCAAGAGCGGCATCATCCATTTCGGCCGGATGACGCGCCCGAGATGAGCTTCAGTTTCACGGCCCCTCGCTCCTCCTCAGGAGCTTGAACGACGGAACCGAAGCCGTATTTCGCTTCGGGCGGCAAATATTTCCGCGGCCGTCGATTTGAAGCCGAAAACTGCGAAGGTCCAAATAAAAAGAGGCCCCGGAGCATGTCGCTTCGGGGCCTCTCGATTTCTCATTCAACTCCCGGCCGAATCGTATCAATTCGGTCGGGTTTAATACGACATCACGGAGCGAGCAGCGCCGCGACCATGCCGGCCACGTCGGTCTCGTCCATCACGCCGTTGCCGCTGAAGTCGCCGGGGCACAGATCCAGAGGATCGGTTGACGACGCCATGATCGCCGCGACGAACAGGTGAAGGTCTTCGCCGTTCACGCCGTTGAGGCCGTCCATGTCGCCGGTCGCAGCGGTGTCCGGAACTCCGCAGCCGCAGCTACCCGGTTCGATCTTGTTCGGATCGTTCGGGCACTGATCGTTGCAGTCCGGCGTTCCGTCGTTATCCGAATCCGTGTCGGCCACACCGCAGCCGCAGACGCCCGGAGCCGTCTTCAACGGATCATTCGGGCAGCCGTCGTTGCAATCCGGCGTGCCGTCGTTGTCCGAGTCCGTGTCAGCCACGCCGCATCCGCAGACGCCCGGTGCCGTCTTCAACGGATCATTCGGGCAGCCGTCGTTGCAGTCGGCGGTTCCGTCGTTGTCGGAGTCCGTATCAGCCACACCGCAACCACACTGACCCGGATCGGTCTTGTTCGGATCATTCGGGCAGCCATCGGTGCAGTCCGGCGTGCCGTCGTTGTCCGAGTCGATCGGGGTGTTGACGCAGTTGCCATTGTCGCACGTGTCGGCCGTGCACGGATCGTTGTCGTTGCAGTCGGCCGGCGTCGTGCAGCCTTCGCACTCATCGGGAATGCCGTTGTTGTTGGCATCCGACTGTGTGCCGGCTCCGAATTCGCAGCCGTCCGCCGTGCCGTCGTTGTCGCAGTCCGGCAGGGTCTGGCAGGCGTCGAGAATGCCGTCGGGCCGCGCGGGCGGATGACCGAGGTCATTCAGGAAGGCCTCAATGTCGGCGAAGTCCTGGGCCGTGAAGCCGGGGAATGCGCCGCCGGGGTGATCGGTCGGCGGGAGCAACTTGTTCGCGATGGTCGTGCGGGACTTGTTCCGCAGGACCGGTCCCGGACAACTGCCGCCGCCACAGTTCACGCCGAAGCCGTCGGGGCCGTGGCAGCCGAAGCAGAAGGTGTTGATGATCACACCGCCCGCGACAGGATCGCCCGTGGGCCCGCCGTCACAGTCGATGCCGCCCTGCTCGATATCGCACTCATCCGGCACATCGTTGTTATTGCAGTCGGCGCTGGTCTGATTGGCGATATCGACAAGGTCGGTGATGCCGTTGCCATTGCAGTCGCACGGCGGGATCGGCGAACCCTGATTCTGAATGATCAGGCTCCAGCTGACGAGCGATCCGGTATCCGCTCCCGCATTGTCGCTGATCGTCACCCGCCAGACACCCTGCTTGTTCATGCCGTCGAATGCGCTGAGTGCGCTGTTCGGTATGTAGTTCGGCGGCGAAACCAGCGGCCCGGCGTTGCCGGCGAGCACGGCCGTCTGAATTGCCGATGTCCCCTCATCATCGAGAATCACGTTGTATCCGTTGTCATTGTTGCCCGTGCCGCCCGGTCGGTTCATGACGACGACGTTTGTGCCGCCATGGGACAGCATGACGATGAGGTCGCCGTTCCATGTGTGCGTGATGTTCAGGCCGAGATTCAGGTCCTGAATGGTCCCGCTATCGGGCACGGTGAACTCATGGAACACGCCGGTGACGTTGTTGTCCGGAATGGCCAGCGGCAACCCGCCGCCGGTGACGGAGTAGGTCTTGGTGTCACCGTTCTGCGGTTCGCACTCATCGGGCGTGCCGTTGCCGTTGCAGTCGAAGCTGTTGCCGATGGCGATGTCCTCACCGTCGTCGGTGTTGTTGTTGTTGCAGTCGCCGTTCGGGAACTGGCACGTGGCGCTGCAGTTCGGTCCCGGAGGATCGCACTGCTCGCCGGGTTCAACCGTGCCGTTGCCGCAGACGCCGCAGGGGTAGTTCGAATTGCTGACGAGCAGATTGCCCGTGCCGCTGTCGTTGGTGTTCCAGCCGCCGACGCGGATCAGGTAGTGCTGCCCGGCCGTCACCGAGGCGATGATCGTGCTGTGGTAGCCGCCGCCGGAGCCGCCGCACGCGTTGTTCGGATCATCGTCGTTGCAGGCGATGAACACGCGGGAGTTGCAGCTTACGCCGTCCCAGCTGTAGAAGACGAGATCGGTGTCGTACGTCGCACTGCCGCCGAGCTGCTCGCAGGTTGAAACGGTGAGCGTTCCCGAGCACGGCGCGAGATAGTCGAACCAGATGTCGTTATACGTCTGGCCGCCGTCGCCGCTGACGGTGCAGTTCGTCGGATTGGCCGGACCGTCGGTCGTCGCGCCGATCGTGCTGAACGGCGTCAGACCGTCCGCAATCGGCGTCGCGTCGTCACAATCATCATTGTTCTCAAACTGACAGTTGAAGCAGCCGTCGCCCGGATCGGAGTTGCCGTCATCACATTCCTCGCCGGGATCGAGCTGGCCGTTGCCGCACAGCGCCGGCGGCGCCTGGCAGACGAGCTTGTGGATCGAGCCGGTGGCGCTGACGACGTAAAGTTCGCCGTTCGCGTCCTCGCCGAATGACACGATGGCGCCGATCGCGCCGCCCGGAGCCTGGACGGTCTGGAGATCCGTCACGCCGCCGTTATAGCGGAAGCGCTTAATGTAGTTGCCGAGGTAGTCGGCGTAGAAGTATGAACCGCTGAGCCACGGCATGTCGCAGCCGCGATAGACGAAGCCGCCGGTGATGGAGCCGGTGCCCTGGCCGTCGCCGTGCGATTCCTCACGAATCGGAAGCACGAGGCCCACGTTGCAGGTGCAGCCGGAGAGGCCGGTGCAGAGCGTGCCCTCCATGCAGCGCCAGCCGAAGTTCATGCCGCCGGCCGTTCCAGCGGCCACGCGGTTGATCTCTTCGCGGGCGTCCTGGCCGACGTCGGCGATCCAGAGATCGCCGGTGAGCCGGTCGAAGCTGAACCGCCACGGATTTCGCAGACCCTTCGCCCAAACTTCCGGCAGGTTCGGCGAGCCGGGATTGTCGACGGGAACGTATGTTGGCGGATTATCGACATTGAGTCGGAGCATCTTGCCAAGGAGCGAAGCGTTGCTCTGCGCGCGACCGTTGGGGTCGTTCGCGCTGCCGCCGTCGCCCATGCCGCAGTAGAGCATTCCGTCGGGGCCGAACTGCAACTGGCCGCCGTTGTGGTTCGCGAAGTCCTGCGTGATCGTCTTGAGAATGACGGCCGATCCGGCGTCCGCCGTGTTCGAAGCGGGGTTGCCGCCCGTCGCCTGATACCGCGCGATCACCGTGTTGCCCGCGGTATTGGTGTAGTTGATGTAGAAGTAGCCGTTGCTCGCCCAATTCGGATGGAACGCGAGACCGAGGAGACCGCGTTCACCACTGGAGCTCACGAGGCCTGAAATGTTCAGGTAGTTCGTCCCGTTCACCGTGTTCGCGGGGATGTTGATGATCTTGATCTGGCCGGTCTGCTGGAGAACGAACAGCCGCGAAGTGTCGCCCGGCGGCGCGTACACGCCGACGGGAACCGTGAGACCGCCGGTGACCAGCTCGAACGCCAGATTACAAGGGTCAAAAGCCTGGCACTCGTCGGGCACGCCGTCCGAGTTGCAGTCCTGGCTGGTGCCGTTGGCAATGTCGATGGAGTCTTCAACGCCGTTCGGCTGGCAGTCCTGCGGGCCCGAGTTGGGGCCGACGGTCGCCGCGGTCACAGTGGACGGCGTGCCGCTCTTGAACGGCGTGAGCGTCGCGGTCGCCGAGACCGGTGCGCGATTGCAGTCGAATCGGAAGTTGTAGGTCGTTCCCCAGAGGATCGCGTTTGAATTGGCGCCGACGTCGGTCATCGTCCAGGTGACGTTGCCGCCGGAAAACGTTCCGGCCCAGTCGGTGCCGTCGCGGGTGACGGCGTTCTCGCCATCGTTGTCATGGTAATCGACGTCGTGGAATCCGATGTTGGACACCGTGGCCGTCGGATCAACCGGAATGCGGAAGCCTCGCACGCCGCGATCCGAGTTCAGGTTCTCAACTGCGTATTCATAGTGATAGAGGCCGCCGCCGAGGCTCGTCGCCTTCGCCGCGACGATCACGAGGCCGTCGCTCGGAATCTGAACGTCGGTTTCAGTCACGCTCGGATCGGTGTCTTTCCAGGCGCGAATGCCGGCTTCGCCGCGCTGGGTGGTGCTCGTCCGGGTGAAGGTTCGGTTGTTGCCCGTTCCGCTCACCAGAATCTGCCGGTACGAGGCGTTGTTGTCCTTGTTGCCGGCGGCAGCGTCATCCGCCGCAACGTACTGGGCCTCGACGAAGTAAAGCGCTCCCGCCTCGTTCAGATCGTCGATCGCGATGCGAAGTCGTCGGCCGGTATTGGCGGAATAGCCGCCGGGATTGCTGATGGGGTGAATGTGCACGCCGGTCGAGGGATTCACCTGCCACTTGGGCCCCGCGCCGCTCTGGCCGGCATTTCGCGAGGCCGAATAAGGATCGGAACAGCCGACGCCCAGGGCACTGCCCGAACCGCTGCCGGAACAGGTGCAGCAGAGATTGTCCTGAAGCGCGAAGAATCCGTGCTTGAGCCACGACTGGCCGATCTGCTCGAACCGGGTGGCGCCGTCGGCGGCGGTGTAGTAGCGATAGAAGTTCTGGCCGATGACCGGGTGGGTGGTCGCCGGCGCCTGGTTCCACTGAAGGTTGACCGTGCCGATGTTGCAGGAGTAGGTGCCGACCGCGAAGGCGTCGTACCAGATGCCGCCGACCTGGTCGCTGGTGACGTTGAATTCCTGGTGCATGTCGCCGACGACGACGTCAGGGCCGGTGCTGCCACTGCATGAGACGCCGCGCGGGTCGCCGCCGCCGATCGGGGTGTCGGCGATGACGTCGAGCGGCTCGCTCGTCAGTTCGGACTCAACCACCATCGCCGTCGCGATGACTTCCATCGATCCGATGGAGAGTCCTTCCAGCGACTTTCCGTCGAGCTGGGCGGCCAGCCGATCGGTGATCACCATCTGGGGGGCATCGATCATGATACGATCGCCCGCGTTGTCGAATCCGACCTTCGCGCCGGGTAGATCGAGCAGTGCTGCCGCGGTGTCACCCACGCGACCGAAGACGACCCACTTCAATTGCCCCCCGGTTTCGATCGCGCCGATCTGAAGGCCGGTCAGCGTGACCGACTCGCCGTCGAACGTCAGCACCAGGTCATTCAGATGTCGAAGCGACCCGAGCGGAGCGCCGGCCACCGACCGATTCACCTCGGTCATGCTCATCCCGGCATGCGAAACGAGCGGGAGCGAGTAGGTGCCGTCCGGCGAACTCTCACCGCTGACCGTCGCGGAAAATCCATAGACGCGATGCTGTGTTAATGAAAGAACCGTCTCACCTCCTGAGACGGTCCAGATGGAATCCGCAAATGCCGTGGAACAACACAAGACCAGTGCACAGGCCGCCAGACCTGTCGTGCGCAACACATTCAACATCCCTACTCCCCTTAAAAAATACGCCTAGTACAACGATTGACCGCTTTTCGCGGACGCAATCCGGAGTTACAGACTGGAAAAATCTGATAAATCTATGTGTCGGACAGGTCGAACAGGCGATGGAGATAGATTTCAGGTGCCCACCCGAAACGCGCTAAGCACCCGACGCCTGGACTGTCACTTGGGGGACCTCGACAACGCGAGGCGCGGAGTCACGGAGTCCCTACCTACCCATTACCACCTATAGTTTTACCGGCTCTCCCGGATCGAATCAAGCGGCGGACCGATAGTTTCGTATCTAAATCGGCAATACCATCCTTCGGCATGTGCAACGATAACATGCGAAAAGACCCGGCCGGTCCGGAATCAGGGCATCGAGAAGAGGAAATGAACACCTGGCCGGGTAGAAATCGGCCGGGTGTTCGGGGCGTTTGGGGACAAGTATCTCTCAATTTTGAATAGAAGACTATTCAGATTCGACCAGGCGAACCTTGGTGTAGAAGCCGTCCTGCTTGATTCGTTCCGCCTCCGGCTCGGCTTCTTCACGGGTCACGAATCGACCCAGGGTGACGCGAACGCCCTCGGGAGATTGACCTTCAACCCGCCAGTTCTTCGGGGGCGGCGGTTCCTTCATCGCACGGCCGCGCCGGTCAGGCGTATCGGACGTCGACGACTCCGATTCCGAAGTTTCCTCAGTTTTTTCGTCAGCCGTTTCCGTCTCGGCTTCGTCTTCACTTTCTTCGTCCAACGGTTCTTTGTCATCGGCCATCTTGATTCATCCTTGCGGTTTGTGCCGGTTGCATTCTGTGCAATCGATTCGATCGACGGATCTGGGCGTCGAACTTCGCCGCATTCTACGCAGCACGCATCCGTGCTGACAAGACCCGCGATGCGTCGACGCCAGGACCTGAATATTGCATCGCACCCCATTTCTGCGATCGCGCGGACGGACGGAAATACGCGGAATTACAGCGGTTTCTCACTATTCTGCGCGCGATTCTGGTAGAATTCAGGTATTCACTGGCCGGTTGTGCCTTTCGTTCGTCTTCTCTCATAGAAGACAACCACCGGCTGCGCGAAACACGAATCGTCGTCGTCGTCGCGCATCCCAGCGAATCCGGGAGTTCTTAACAAATCTGAGAGGAGAGGGTGCAATGACACTCAACGCAGGTCGCCAGCGAAGGAATCTGATTCTCTGTATCTGTAGTATTGCCGCATGGATGCAGATCGGTGCGGCGATCGCCCAGCCAATCTGCCCGCTTCCGACAA